>JAFTIK010000061.1 GCA_017456945.1 Clostridia bacterium | reverse complement strand
TTTTTGGCAGGGGTGGCAGGATTTGAACCTACGAATGCTGGAATCAAAATCCAGTGCCTTACCGCTTGGCGACACCCCTATAAGTAAGTGCTTTGTTATTAAAGTGGGGCGGGTGATGGGAATCGAACCCACGACCTCAAGGACCACAATCTTGCGCTCTAACCAACTGAGCTACACCCGCCATGGTGCGCCTGAAGGGATTCGAACCCCTGACCCTCGGCTTAGAAGGCCGATGCTCTATCCAACTGAGCTACAGGTGCATACCTTCTTGCCAAATAGTGTTGGAGCGGGTGATGGGAATCGGACCCACGCAGCCAGCTTGGAAGGCTGGAATTCTACCATTGAATTACACCCGCATCACCTTTTGCAGACAATGCCTAAGAATTATATCAAAATGTTTATGGCTTGTCAACTGTTTTAAGCCTTTATAAAACAAAAATTTTTACTTATAAAAAAGAAATTTTTTTATTACGAATACTCTTTTATTTTGTATCTACTTTTTTCTTTGACTTATTTGCTAGTTTTGGTTATAATATTAAATAATGTAGAATATTATATTTTCTGTTTGATGGAGTTTTTATGTATAAAGACATTTATGAAAATTGGTTAGCGCAGGAAATCTTAACCGAAGAACAAAGAAAAGAATTATTAGACCTTAAGGAAAATGAAAAGGATATAGAATTCCGTTTCGGTAAATTCTTAGAATTTGGTACTGCCGGAATGCGTGGTACTATCGGCATGGGAACTAACATGATTAACGTTTACACCGTTCGCCGTGTTACCCAAGGTCTTGCAGAATATATTAAGTCGCTTGGCAAAAAGTTTATGGAAAGGGGTGTCGTTATTTCTTACGATACTAGAAAGTATTCTTATGAATTCGCATCTTCTGCGGCAATCGTTTTAGCGTCTAACGGGATTAAAACGTATATTTATAACGACGTTCATCCCGTTCCTATGCTATCTTTTGCAGTAAGGCAGTTAAAAACCATTGCGGGTATAATGATTACCGCAAGCCATAACCCCAAGGAAGATAACGGTTATAAAATGTACGGGGAAGACGGCGCGCAAATGTCGCCCGAAAACACGGCTAACGTTGTTAAATACATAAACGAAATAGACGCTGAACCCGATAACTATTTCTCTTCTAAAATACTTTTCGACGAAAAGGCAACCAAAAACATTAAGGTTATCGGCAAGAAAATTTGCAACAAATACTATAAAACCATTAAAAAGTTATTGCTTTCACCAAAGGAATTGAAAGCGGTAGCAAAAAAGGTTAAATTAGTTTATACCCCCGTTCACGGTAGCGGATATATTCCCGTTACCACAATCTTGAAAAAGATGGGAATTAATCCTATTCTCGTTCCCGAACAGTTGAACAAAGATCCCATGTTCTCTACGGTAGAAATACCTAACCCCGAATATCTTGAAACGCTTTCGCTTGGTATAAAGATGGCAGACTTTAAGTCGGCAGACGTGGTTTTGGGTACTGACCCCGACTGCGACAGACTTGGCGTTGCTATTAGAAATTTTGAAGGGGAGTTCGTAAATCTTTCGGGTAACCAGTCGGGCGTGCTTTTACTAGATTATATTTTAAGACGTCTTAAAGAAACGGGTAAACTCAATAAGAAAGGTTTCGTAGTTCAAAGTTTTGCAACCACTAGCCTTGGCAGATTCGTTGCCGAACATTACGGCGTAGAAATGATAGAAGTTCCCGTAGGCTTTAAGTATATCGGCGAAAAGATTAAAGAACTTGACGATACTGGTTTAAGAGAATACATCTTCGGTTACGAAGACAGTTGCGGTTCGCTACGTGGTACTCACAGTAGGGATAAGGACGCCGTAGTTGCAAGTATGCTATTTGCGGAAATGGTTTGCTACTACAATTATCATGGAATAGGTATTTACGAAAGATTACAACAATTGTATCAACAGTTCGGTTATTTCCACGATTGCAATATTAGCGTAAAATATAAAGGTCTTTACGCTATGAAGGAAATGAACCAAGCGGTTGAAAGAATGAGAAATTCCACCGTTACCGAAATTGCAGGCATTAAAGTAGTTGCAGTTCGCGATTATAAAACTGCGGAAAGAAAACTTCCCGACGGAACGGTTGAAACTATTGATTGCGCAAAAACTAACACTATCTACTACGAACTTGAAGACGGTAGTTACGTTTGTATGCGCCCGAGTGGTACAGAGCCTAAACTTCGCGCTTATTACTCAATAAGGGGCAATTCCGAACAAGAATCTACCGATAAGTTTAACGCTATTCGTAAGGACTTTGAAGAAAAAATGAAAGGTTAATAAAAAAGCCGTCGCTTAATGGTGACGGCTTTTGGCATATTTAGTCGAAAAATTGCATAATCTTAACTATTCTATAAAAGGGGGTTAGGGTTTTGCGAGAAGATATAATAGACAGAATAATAGAAGAAGCCAACTACATAGCCGAAACAGGCGCAACCGTTCGCGCTACGGCAAGTATATTCCATTTTTCTAAGTCAACCGTGCATAAAGACGTTTCCGAACGGCTAAAAAAGATAGATAAAGAACTTTACGCTAGGGTAAGAAAGGTGTTAAATAACAATCTTGAAGAACGTCATATTCGCGGTGGGCTTGCAACCAAGAAAAAATACAAGACGATAAAAGAACGCGACAAGTGTTAAAACTCGGTTGTTTTTTGCTTGACAAATATCACGGCCGTATATTAAAATATATTTAAGTAAATACCTAAACCTAAAGGTTCGCCTGAGGGTAAAGGGATAAATAGGGAATTTTACAAGGCTAACGCCTTGTTTAATCGTGTCCCTCCCTTTGCTTTTTGGCAAAGGGAGTTTCTTTTTTTATTCATATGCTAAACATTATATATAATATAAGGTGATTATGGAAAACTTAAAACTAAAAGCGATAACCTTTTGCGACCAAGGGATTTTCGATAAAACTGAATACCAAGGGCTAACCAAGAAAAAACGCATTGAACTTATATCTCGTTCGATAGAAAAGAGTTACGAAAATAAGTATTTTGAGTTTTTCTTATTGCAAAACGATAGCGATATCGTAGGTTTAATGAATTTCAAGGCTCACTCTGATACCGTTATTAGCGTTGCGCCCGAAATTAAAGAAGAATTTAGGGGGAAAGGGTTTGCTACTGCGGGGCTTAAACTTGCTTATAATTTAGCCAAAGAAAAGGGCTTTAAGATTGTGATTGCCGATATTAGAGAAGATAACTTGCCGAGTATTAAGTTACACGAAAAACTTGGTTTTGAATATATGCGCACGTATAAAAACTTAAAGGGTACTACCTTAAGATTGTATTTGAAATTATTATAAAAGGAGAAGACTTATGAAAAAATTTATCACTTTAATTTTATCTCTTTTACTATTACTTGTATCCCTATTTTCTTTCGGTTGCAAAACTGAAACTCAATCGGACAAGTTGCAACTTTACGCACCCGACGGCGCGCCTGCGCTTTCGGTTGCAAGGCTAATACACGATAAAAAAGCAGTTGGCGAAGTTGAAATCAATCTTATTGATGCTAGATATATTCAAACTTTCGTTACGGGCGAAAAACCGAAAGCAGATTTTTGCATTATGCCGGTTAACGCCGCCGTTAAACTTCTTGGCAATGCAAGCAGATATCAAATGTTAGGCGTAGTAACCCACGGTAACCTTTTCATTATGAAAAAGGCCACGGGTGAACAGATAACCAAGGCAAATCTTACCGATCTTCTCGGTAAAAAGGTTGGAGTTATAAACCTTGCTAACGTTCCTGGGCTTACCTTTAAGGCAATATTAAACGACGCGTTAATAGAATACGTAGATATAACCGAAAGTGGCGCGGTTTACGCTAACAAAGTTAACCTTATAGCCCTTGCAAACGGGCAAGCGGTAACCCCACAAGCCGATTGCGATTATTTCGTAGTGCCAGAGCCTGCCGCAACTACTAAAGAAAACGGTACGCAAGGCAAACTTTCTATTGCCGGCTCGTTGCAAGAATTGTACGGGGAAGGGCAAGGCTATCCGCAAGCCGTTTTAGTGGCTAAAAAGTCGGTTATTCAAGATAAGCCCGAAGTGGTTGCCAAACTAGTTAATTCTTTTAGTCAAAACCAAAGTTGGCTTACCGACTCTCAAACTAGTATGAACGAAGTGGTTAACGCCGTTCAAAGCGCTTTAGGCGAAGACCTTACGCCCACATTTAACGCTAATAATCTCAACTTGACCGTTATAGGTAACTGCGCTATAAGTTTCCGTTCGGCAAGTTTAGAAAAGACTGCCGTACTTGAATATATGACTAAAATCAACGCTATAACTAACGGCGAGTGGGGAACGCCTGCAAACGATTTCTTCTTGGTAGGATAATAAATGAAAGAGTATTTAAAAAAGCACCTTACGGCTATAATAAGCGGGGCGATTTCGCTCGTGGTTATGTGGCTAGTATGGTTGATAGCCGAAAGAACGGTTAAAAACGAATACGTTATACCTAGTTTTTCCCAAACCTTACAAGCGGTTTTTAAGGTTTTAGGTGAAGAATTCTTTTGGCGCGCCCTTTTAAATACTCTTTTAAGAACTCTATACGCCTTTTTAATTTCTTTCGTATTAGCAGGGGTAACTTCTGCGCTTGGCAGAATATTTAAGCCGTTTAGCAGTTTCTTAACCCCTATAATAACCGTTATAAGAACGTTACCTACAATGGCGGTTTTGGTTTTGATACTTATTTACACTAGCGTTAAAACAGCCCCCGTAATAGTTGCGTCGCTCGTACTTTTCCCTATGATTTACGCCCAGTTTAACGTGGCGTTCGGCAGGGTGGACGACGGTATAATAAAGGCGGTTAAAATATTTAAGTTGACCAAAAAACAAAGGCTTTTCAAGGTGTATTTGCCACTAGTTGCGCCTACCGTCGTGTCGCATATAGGTAGTAACCTTTCTTTTGGCGTAAAACTGGTAATTTCGGCAGAAGTAATGGCTTTAACCTTTACGTCAATCGGGGGGATGATGCAGGCGGCAAACGCCGTTATGAACGTTCCAAGACTTATGGCGTTAACGCTAGTAGCCGTGATAATAGGGCTAGTTTTTGAATTGATAGGCGGGGTTATTACCCGTAGTTTATTTGCGTGGGATAAAAAGGAGAAGGATAATGATTAGAATAGAAAATCTCTCTAAAAACTACGCCAAATTCAAGGTGTTTGAAAACTTTAACCTTAATATAGAAAGAAATAAAACCACTTGTATTCTTGGTGAATCGGGCTCTGGCAAAACCACACTATTAAACGTAATGTCTAATCTTACCGATTATCAAGGCAAGGTAGATAAAATACAATGTTCGTACGTTTTTCAAACGCCGAATTTGTTTCCCAACCTTACGGCGTTGCAAAACCTATCTTTAGTGTGCGAAAATAGTGAAAATATCCAAAAACTTTGTTCTAGTTTGGGTATTTATGAAAAACTAAACGAGTATCCTTCTCGATTATCGGGTGGGCAAGCGCAAAGGGTGGCGCTTGCGCGTGGCGTGTTGTTTCAGTCTGAAGTTTTGCTTATGGACGAGCCTTTTTCGTCGTTAGATTTAAAAGTAAAAATGCAAGCAATGCAAACTTTAAAGTCGGAGTTCGCAAAAACCAACAGAACGGTGGTTATGGTAACCCACGATATAAGAGAAGCCGTAACTATGGCGGATAGAATTATCCTTCTTTCTAAAGGTAAAATCGTTGGGGATATTTCTAAAATAAATGAAAATACCGAAAAGCAACTTTTCGGTATTCTAACTCAAGATTTAATTGAAAAAACCAACTAGATATTAACAACCGAAAAATCGGTGTCGTGCAGGGTGAAGTTTTCGCCCTGCTTTTTGTTTGTAATAAGTTGTTTTACGTTTCCGTCGATATAGCAAACGAAAAGGAAAGCGTCGTTAAACCTATTTTCAATTTTTTTCATAAGGGCTACTAGGGGTGAATTTTCCACGTCGTCGGGCGTATGGGTTTCTAGACACAGAGCAGTCGTTACTGCGTCGCTAAAAGTAGGGTCGGAACATATCAAAGTGGCGCTTGCGACCCCCGTTTCAGAAGGTTTACCCGTGTTTGGGTCGATAATATGAGAATAAGTTTTGCCGTTAAAAGAGCGCTTGTTTTCATAGTCCCCACTCGTGGAAACGCCAACGTTTACAAGGCGGGCAGTTTTAACCGTTAAAATCAACGGGGTATCGTCGTTTGCGCGTGGGTGTCTAACGCCAAGTTCTTTTGCGTTCATTATAGATAAACTGCTACTACCAACGTTTACGTACCCTTTTTTTACGCCTGCGTCTTTAAGAATATCTAAGGCAAGTTGGCAAGCGTAACCTTTTAACACCCCGCCAAAATCCAACTTAACGTCCTTAACTTTTTGAACTTTGTTGTTCTGTTCGTCTAAAACCACGCCGTTAAAATCGGTTAGGTCGCCTAAAAGTTCTTGTATCTGTTGGTCTTCGGGTGGGGTAAAAATCTTCCACTTGTCGTCAAAACCCCAAAGTTCGGTAAGGCGACGAAGGGCGGGGGAAAATTTTCCGCTTGTAAACTCAAAGTAGTCTTTGCAAAGTTTTATAACCGTTTTTTCCGTTTGGGTTATACTTATACTTTCGCCGACCTTAAGCGCGTTAAAACGGCTTGTAAACGAATTTTCTTTAGTTGCCGAAAACTCGTCGTCAAGATTGCTAAAAACCGTCTTTAACTTAGTTTCAGTTTTATTATCTACGGTTTTGTCTTGGGTTTGGATATAAACGGAAGTGTTAAAACAAGAAAAGGAAATACTACTCCCTTGGTTTTTACAAGCAAAAAGGGGTAGCGAAAGAACTAGAATAAATATTAAACTGATAAAAATCCAAAGTTTTTTCATACGCGTTAATTGTAACATAAAATTGTTTTAAAAATCAATCTTTATATTGACAAATCAAAACTGCTTTGATAAAATAATATAGTAATTTAAAAAATGGTGGCAAAAAATCGTTTTTAAGGGAGAAAAGATGACGAGATATAAGATTGCAGACGTCGTTTTGGAAGGGGAGTTTTTATACGATTACACCCCTGCTATTTGCAAAGAATACCTTTACGAAGGTGATGAAGAGTGCTTGTTAAGCGTCAAGATGACTGAAGAAGATATAGCCAAGGAAATGGCGCTAGCGCCAGAGTTTAGCGCTCGTTATCTAGAGAGTTTGGCGTTTTTTAGAAAGATTTGCGAGTATATTTTGGAAAAAAAGGACGGTATTATCTTTCACAGTAGCGCTATCGCCGTTGACGGTAAGGCGTATTTGTTTACAGCGCCTAGTGGAACGGGTAAAAGCACGCACGCAAGGCTTTGGCGTGAAATGCTTGGGGATAAAGCCGTTATGATTAACGACGATAAGCCTATTATTCGTTATATCGACGGCAAGTTCTACGTTTACGGCACGCCTTGGATGGGCAAACACCGTTTGGGCAGTAACGCTCGCGCGGAAATAAAGGCTATATGCAGAATTTCGCAGGGAAAGGAAAACGTTATCGAAAAGGCTAGCACGGGCGAGATGTTAATGGTTATATTAAACCAAACGTTAAGACCTAACGACCCTAGGATAATGGATAAATTCTTAGGTTTAGTGGAAAAAATGCTTAAAGAAGTTGATTTATACCGTTTGTCTTGTAATATCTCAAAAGAGGCGGCGGAACTTTCGTATAAAACTATGTCGGGAGATGAATTATGAAGATTAAAGAAGGTTTAATTTTAAGAGAAGTAGCAGGCAACTATATCGTTGTTGCCGTTGGCGACGCGGTTAAAACTTTTAACGGCGTTATAAACCTTAACGAAACGGGCGCTTTTTTGTGGCGAAATCTTTCAGAAGGTAAAGACGAACAGGGGCTTGTTGACGCCCTTCTCGGCGAATACGAAGTAACGGAAGACGTTGCTAGAGCAGACGTTAAGAAATTTATAGATAAACTTACGGAGGCAGGACTCGTTAAATAACGCGCCCAGATTTTTTACGTTTATGATAAAAGCAGGTTTTGACAATAAAAAATATCTTGAAATGCAATCGGCGGAAATACTTAAACGTATTGAAAAGTTCGGCGACAAACTTTACCTTGAATTCGGTGGTAAACTGTTCGACGATTATCACGCTTCGAGAGTATTGCCGGGTTTTGAGCCGGACAGTAAAATCAAGATGCTTTCTCAACTTAAAGATAAAGCGGAAATCCTTATCGTTATCAACGCGCACGACATTGAAAAGAACAAGTGCAGAAGCGACCTTGGTATTACTTACGATTTAGACGTTTTGCGCCTTATAGATATCTTCGTTTCTAAGGGCTTTTACGTTGGTAGCGTAGTGCTTACCCGCTTTGCAGAACAGGCTTCTGCCGTGGCTTTCCAAAAAAGGCTTGAAGCAAGAGGGGTAAAGGTTTATAAGCATTACGCAATAGCAGGTTATCCTTCTGAAGTAGAAAAAATCGTTAGTGAAGACGGCTTGGGTAAAAACGAATACGTGGTTACTACTAGACCGCTAGTCGTAGTTACCGCGCCAGGCCCTGGTAGTGGTAAAATGGCTACTTGTCTTTCTCAACTCTATCACGAGAACAAGCGTGGTGTTAAGGCGGGGTACGCTAAATACGAAACTTTCCCCGTATGGAACTTACCGCTAAATCACCCCGTAAACGCTGCGTACGAAGCGGCAACGGCTGATCTTAACGATATGAACGTTTTAGACCCCTTCCATATGGAAGCGTACGGCAAGATGGCGGTTAACTATAACCGTGACGTAGAGATTTTCCCAGTGCTTTCGGCTATGCTTAAAAAAGTGCTCGGTCAGTCGCCGTATAATTCGCCTACCGATATGGGGGTTAATATGGCGGGGCATTGTATTATTGATGACGAAATAGTTAGAACAGCTGCAAAGCAAGAAATTATCCGTAGATACTACGCCGCTCGCCTCGACGTAAGAAAGGGGCTACTTGGAAAAGAAAGTCTTAGTAAGATAGAAATCCTTATGCAAAGGATGAATATAACCATTAACGACAGAGCGGTAGTTGCATCTGCAATAGAAAAGGAAGAACAGACGGGTACGCCTTGTTGCGCAATGCAACTTGCAGACGGCAGGTTGGTAACGGGCAGAACGGGTAACCTGTTAGGTTCTAGCGCGGCGGCGTTGCTTAACGCGCTAAAGGTGCTAGGCAATATAGAAGACAAGATAGATATTATATCTTCGGCTGTTATAGAGCCTATACAAAAGTTAAAAGTTAACCATATGGGAAGTATAAATCCGAGATTGCACACCGACGAAGTTTTGTTGTCGTTGGCAGTCAGCGCGGCGACAGACCCCATTGCAAAAAAGGCGCTCGATCAACTTTCGGGTTTGAAAGACGCGCAGTTCCACTCTTCGGTAATTTTGTCTAGTGTGGACGAAATGACCTTGAAAAAGTTGGGCATACACGTCACTTGTGAGCCAAAAAGAGAGACTGACGGTAATTTTTTGCAAAATAATAAGGTTTAATTTTAAAATTTGTATTGACAAGAAAAAAAGTAAATGATATAATCAAAGTATAATAATTATAAATTATACCGAAAGGAGAATTGTTATGAGTATTACGTTGATCATTTTATTGTGTTTGGACGGCGCGCTTTTGCTCGGCTTGATTAGTTACATAGCAGGTAGAGCGGCAAGAAAGCCCGAAGAAACTGCATGCACTTGCGCTTGCGCTGAAGCAAAGGCAGAGCCCGTGGTTGAAGAAGCAAAGGAAGAACCCGTTGCTGAAAAAGACGTAGTTGTTGAAACTGTCGTTGAAGAAGTAAAGGAAGAACCCGTTGCTGAACCCGTGGTTGAAGAAGTTAAAGAAGAACCCGTAGTTGAAGAAACTGCAGTTGCAGAAGTGGCTGAAGAGGCTGACGACGAAGACGTTGAAAAAATTAGAAGAATTCCGTTCTCTGAAAAGTTGCTCGTTTTAGATCCTAAAGTACACGGCTACTACGACGAAATAAACAATAAGTTTAAGTCAATGAGAAAGATTAACGCTCGCGTATCTACTAAAGGCGTATCTTATCGTTTGGGTAGAGAACTCGTTGCTAAACTTACCATTCGTGGTAAGACTATGAAACTTCACCTTGCTCTCGACGTTAATAAGTTTGAAGAAAAGATTTATTTCCAAAAAGACTTGTCTGACGTTAAGGCTTACGTAGAAGTTCCGTTCACCGTTAAGGTTAGAAGCGACAGAGGTATGAAGAACGCATCTAAACTTATCGACGCGCTCGTTGAAGCAAAGGGTATCGAATATAAGACCCGTTTCAACCAAGTTGACAGTATCGCTCAAATTAAAGATATTATCGTCAACAGCGTAATAGCAGACAAATAAACATTATATAATATATAACGGGCTCGTTAGCGAGCCCGTTGTTTTTTTATTTCGACATAATTCGGCTACCTTTTTTACAAAAGGCAATAGCAAAATAAAAAATTAAAAAATATTTGCTTTATTTAAGGCATATTCTATTGACAAATAAAATAAATCGTATATAATAAGAATTAGCACTTAAAGAAAGAGAGTGCTAAAACATAGGAGGCACAAAAATGAAAGTAAGACCTTTATTCGACAAAGTAGTCGTACAAAGTATCGGCACGGAAGAAAAAACGGCTAGTGGCTTTATTCTTCCTTCCGCAGCGCAAGAAAAACAACAAATGGCTAAAATAGTAGCTGTAGGTCCTGGTGGCGTAATCGACGGTAAAGAAGTGGTTATGCAAGTTAAAGTTGGGGATACTATTCTCTATTCCAAATACGCAGGTAGCGAATTTAAAGTTGACGGGCAAGAACTTACCATTATCCGTCAAAGCGATATTCTCGCAGTAGTAGAAGATTAAGGAGGCATTATAATATGGCAAAACAGTTAAAGCACGGTGAAGATGCAAGAAAGGCTCTTCAAGCAGGTGTTGATACCTTGGCTAACACCGTTAAAATTACGCTTGGTCCGAAAGGGAGAAACGTCGTTCTAGATAGAAAGTTCGGCGCTCCGCTCATTACTAACGACGGCGTAACCATTGCAAAGGAAATTGAACTTGAAG
>JAFTIK010000060.1 GCA_017456945.1 Clostridia bacterium | reverse complement strand
GTAATTCCCCCGATTAACTACGTTGCAACGAGAAGTGTTATAACCCTAGCGGGAACTAAAACTTACGCTGGCAAGACTAATGAAAGTTACGTTTCAACGTCTGTAAATATAACGGCACTTAACTCGCTTACTGGTACGGTGGAAAAGGTAACGGGCGATAAACTTAGCATAACTAATACGTCTAAATACTTTAGCCATGAAATTGATGAAAGCGGAAAGATAACTTTCACTGCGAAAGAAGGGCAGATAGGCACGGACGTTGCTTACGTTAACATTTTAGGTACGGAATTAACTTGCTTAGTTAAGGTTAACGTGGCTTACGCAATATCTACTATTGAAGATATGGATAGACTAGCGGTAGCGTCTTTTGCAAGATCGCACGAACTAGCGTATTCCTACGTAATGGTAAACGATATTGATTACGCTGGTAAAGCCGTTTATCCGATAGCGCTTTGGACGCAATCGCAAAGATATTACGGCTATCAATGGAAATACGCTTTGGATTTTGATGAAAACACTAGAACTTACGTTTGCGTTGCAAGAGAAAACTTTGGCAAGGCAGGGTACGGGCTTACGGAAAGCGAGTATAAAACGTTTGCGATAAGCAAGGGTATAAATCCCAACAACGTTCCTTTTTCCGGCACGTTCGACGGTAACGGGTTTGCTATTAAAAATGCAAAACTTATGTTTGCGCCTTTGGTAAATACTTCTTACGAAAGTAACGATACCGGCGTATTCGGAATAGTGGACGGGGGTACGGTTAAGAACTTAGGTGTGGATTTAGTTATGCAAAAGCCTACCGATATCGTTATAGAAGACGACCCGTTGACTACGGATATTGACGAAGAGCAAGTAGGGCTTAATAAAGTTTATCGTGGCGATATTATTGATATTACCTATAAAACAAACGGAACGAACTATGGTTACAGAAACGCAGCCTTGATAGTTCGCGCAAACGCAGGCACGGTGGAAAACGTTAGACTTACCATAGATTATAACGGAATGAACGCCGGCAACCAAGACGGCGCGCTTATTCAATGGAACACGGGGTCTGCTATGCGCTTTAACGTGGTTGAAGTAAAGCAACCAAACGTAAATAAAACCTTGGTAAAAGGTCTTTCTGTTGCAGGCGACACGGGTACTTCGGGCAGAGTGGAAAATAACCTTGTTATAGGTACGCGTTATTTTAAGGAAGGTTTTGGTAATTATCCTACGTCAATGGTTGGTACGAAAGGTAACTGGCTTACGCATAACGATTCGTGGGCAAGTTTGTATTCCGTTCAAAAAGGCGCGTCAGTTTCTAACTACGTAAGTTTAGAAGACGTTCTATCTGCTTATAGAAATAGTGGCGTTTGGAGCATTGTAGGGTGCAACGCCACCGACGGTAAAGCACCTACGCTTATTAACGGTTGTTCTATCCCCGAAGCCTAAAAAGGCTTAGGGGTAAAACCCTTTTTAACAATGGAACTTTAGATTGCTTTTTATTCACGCTTTCGGCAGGAAGGCAAAGACAGGCATCGGGGAAAGGCTAACTACGGGTAACAAGGCAATCAAAGAAATAAAAAAAATTTTTTAAGGAGGCGAAAAAATGAAAGTTTTTTCAACAAAGAGTAGAAAAATATCCTTCATAACGTTATGCGCAACCTGTCTGGCGTCATTTCTTTGTGCGGCTATAATTCTGCTCGCAAACTCTGGTCTTTTTGCGATAGCGCAAGGCAAAACGCTCGACCTTACCGTCGATTACGTTTCCGGTCAAACGCTCGCAGAATTAGACCTTGGCACAGAGTACGAAGGTTATTCGTTCACTAACGGTGATGCGCTCGTTCCCGTAGGAACTAACACTTATACTCTAACGAAAGAAGGCTCGGAAGACTTAACCTTAAACCTTACGGTTAACATCACGCCAACAAAGATTGAAGATGTTGTGAACGTATTGAACGACATTACGATTAAGCATGACGAGAATAATACTCGTACGAGTACAAAGAAAGCGGAATTTTATAATAATGGGTATTATGAAAATAAATACGGTACTCAACATTATGCTTTTTATTCAGATACTAAAACGCCGTCAACTTCGGATTATACAAACGGAAACGTTTATGATGGCAACTTAAGTATATGGTCGGAATATAAAGCAGATGGTATGGGCGTATCTTTTGATACAACGTCTGAATATGGATTGATTACCGTTAGAATGACGTTAACTCACGAACATAGATACGCTTTCAGTATGATGAGAGCACAAGGTTCTACTTGGTATAGTGCTAAAGCAGGGTATAGCGTAAGATTTCATAATGCTGCAAACAACAATTTGCAAACTTATTTTTATAAGGGTGATGCTACACCTGCAAGTGTAGCGTTGAGAGGCTGGGGCGGTTCAGTAAAGGTAACAGAGCCTACTGAAGCGTTTATAACTTTCGGCGTATATCCTACGATGAAAGACGGCGCACTTGCTAATGCGGTTGTGTTTAAAGTTCAACTTGTCGGCGCAAGTGTTTATGCGCTTAATGAAACAGTATATGATACTAACGTTACAGACTTAACAAAAGGTGGAACGTCGTTTGCTATAGGTTGGGGCGATGCAGACATATCTACGACTTATCCCTTACTTATAAGCGGTGTTGATAATCCTATCTTCGCTAAAGATGAATTTGAAATCGCTGAAACCTACGAAGAAGGTACTGCATTAAGCGAAATTGAACTTCCTGCAGGGGTTGACGCTTGGAAAGAGCCTACTCAAATCGTAACTTTGGGCGAAAATACTTACGTTGGGTTAGTTAATAGCGAATATTACGGCGCAGAATCTTACGAAGTGGCAGTTGCAGTTACGGGTGGAGAAAAGACTTTTGCAACTTCTATTGCAGACGTTAAGTACGTTAACGGCTTAACCGTAAACGATATTAAAGATAAACTTGCATCTGGCTTTGCTTTTGCAGATTTAACTAAAGAACTCGTGGTTGGCGAAAACGAACTTGAGGGTACTTATACGGATGCTGTTCTCGGCGAAAAGAAAGCAATCATTACGGTTACCGTAGTTGCGCCCGACTCAACTAATATCGAAAATCTTATCGATAAAGAAGCAGACGCGTCACTTTACGTGGACGGGCAAGTTATCGAAGGCTGGGCAAATGGTAGCGTAACGGGTAATTCAGTTAACTCTAATTTTGATGCTGGTACGCTTGCTTATAGAATTTACACTATTACTAATGACGAAAATAGTTCTAGTACGAATGCTCATAAAGGTAATTTAAGTATATATGGTGGCGCTTACGATACCGATACGGACGATGCTTGTGATAGTAGTACGGGTATCGTTATAAACAACTCTGAAAAATACGGATTTGTTTCTGCAAGAGTTACCCTTAATAAACGTCAACATTTCTCGTTTGGTATGATGAACGAAGTTTCATCAGATAGAGAAGCGTTTGCTTATAATAATTACTCAATGGGTGGTTATAAAGTATATTTACAAGGTAACAGCGCTGGTGATTTTGCCGCTACAATAATTAAAGTAAAAAGCGACGGCACTAGAAAAGTACTTGGTACGGAATATTATTACACTATACTTTCAGAATTTGCTCCTAACGGAACTGACGTTGTCGTTACTTGGGGCGTTGTTCCCGTTGCGGAAGGAAATCAAATAACTGTTAAAATTGAATTAGACGGCGTTCTTCTTAACTCAACAACGGTAACCGATACCGAAACTTCTAATTTAAAGTTAGGCTCGGGCGATCTTAAGTTTACCATAGGTAACAGTATCGGCAGTTACGGCGCTACTTTCCGTCGCGCTTATACTATTGAAGGCGTTAACGATTCTTTACTCGGTATTTCCGGTAATTACGATAAGACTGTTGACGACGCTACTTATCCCGAAAAACAAGCTCTTTCTAACGTAACCGTTGATGGGTACGAATGGGTGAACGGCGAAACTATTCTCAACTGCGATAATTCTACTTACGACGCAAATTATCTTTACGATTACTACGGGACAACCGTTAAAATTCCCGCAAAGGTAACCTTGCAATTAAGCCCCGTTGGCAGAACTGAACTACTTCTTAAAAACGGTGAAACCACGCTTGCATCTTACGCGCTTGATAAGGGCGAAAGCAAACAAGTTGGGCTTACCGAAGAGCAAATTGCAAGCCTTGACGGCACGTTTATCGGTTGGTTTATGGGTGACGATACCCAAACTCTTTATAAACCCGATTACACCTTTACCGCAACGGCTGATGAAACCACTACGGTAATTTTTAACGTAGCAGTTCTTGATTTTGCTATAGTTGACGGCGCGCAATTTAAGACCAACGGCGTAGGTGGCATTCGCTTTATGCTAGCATTAAATAGCGCAGACTGGGCAAAGGTTGGAAATTTTGTAACCAACGCTAAAGGCGTTATCGTTCCTTTCGATAATCCCGTATATTACGATAACGGATTTACCGCAAAGGCAATCGACGAAACCGAATGTGAAAACTTTATCGGTCAAGTTGCTAAAGACGGCGCTAGCATAGCAGACGAATACGAAGGCTACCAAATTTACACCTTTGTTTTAGGTGGTATTCAATATCATAACTTTAACAGAGATTTTGCCGCAATGGCGTTTATCGACGTTGCTTATACGGGTGTAGAAGGAACGGTACGTTTCAACACCGAATTCGACGCTACTAAACACGTTGGTAATATCCACGAACTTGCTAGAACGGCTTACGGTTTTGGCGCAACTGCAGGCGTGAAATATCTTGCAAACACCATAGAAGTCGCTTTAGACGGTAGCGAAATTATCGCTGAAGATTTCTACGGTTTAGACGTTGAACGTACTTACGAACTTACGAGTTATCAAGTAAACGGTAAAGAAATCACTCTTACGCTTTCCGTAAAAGACGGGTCGTTGCTTGAAACCGAAGATTTCGCAGCCGTATATTTCAAAGATGCGTCTGACTTTAACGCGCAACCTACTCGTTATAAGGGCGCTATCGCGTTTGATGCTAGCACGAATACTGCAGTAGTAACGTTCACTATCGCTTAAGGAGGTAACGAAAAATGAAAAAATATTATGCGCCTTATGTGGATTTTACTGAATTTCAACCTGCAGACGTCGTTTGCGCGTCAGCAACCATTGATACGGATGGAGATAATTCAATCTGGATGGATAAATTCGACTAATTAACTTAAAAGCCCAAGGCAGTCGGGGTAACCCGACTGCCTATGGGAAACTTTATTTTTTAGGAGACTGACATGGAAGGGAAACTCGGGATAATGCTAGACTGTTCTAGAAACGCAGTTATGAGCGTGCCCGCATTAAAAGGTTTTATTGAACTCATTGCTAAAATGGGGTACAATAGACTGCTTTTATATACAGAAGATACTTACGAAATAAAAGGCGAGCCGTTGTTTGGGTATATGCGTGGCAGATATACCGCTGAAGAAATTAAGGAAATAGACGGGTTCTGCATTTCTCACGGGGTGGAACTTTTGCCTTGTATTCAAACGCTTGCGCACTTAAACCAAATTTTTTCTTGGAGTAAGTACTCTAAAATCAACGACTTGAACGATATTTTACTTGTTGATGAAGAACAAACCTACGAACTTATCGATAAGATGTTCGCCACTTGTCGTGAAAATTTTACCTGCCGTAAAATTCACGTGGGAATGGATGAAGCGCATAAGTTGGGGCTTGG
>JAFTIK010000059.1 GCA_017456945.1 Clostridia bacterium | reverse complement strand
TATTAGGCGTGCGTTCCGAGAAGTAGCAAAGCAAACGGTAAGACTGTTCGCTCAATTTTTAGCAGGGGTAAAAGCCGTAAGGGTAAACGATGAGCAGAATAAAGTAAAAGTGCTTTACGCAGACAAAAACACCTTTAAGTCTGACGACGTTTATCTTGAAAACGAGAACGAACTGCTATACTCAAACAGTCAGAAAAAGGATATGATTTTTAGGCTTTACGAAAGTGGATTGTTGCACGACGACGATGGTAAACTTCGCCCGTCAACCAAAGAAAAAGTGCTTTCTCTCTTGGGGTATAAAGACCTAGATTACCAAAAGGGGCTAGCAAGGCTACAAGAAGAAAGGGCGCAAAAGGAAAACGAAGAACTTCGGAAAGCAGAGCAGAAAATAGAAGAAATTGACGACGACGAAGTTCACGTTGACGAACACGTAAGGTACGTTCTAAGCGAATACGCAAGCCTTACGGAAAACCAAAAACAAAGAATTTACGCGCATATTTTTGCGCATAGAGAAAGAATAAAAAATAAAGGAGAAAAATTAAATGGATAAACTTAACGTTGAACAAACCGAAAATACGGCTAACCCCGTTGAAACTGAAAATGAAAGCGGGGGCGAGCAATCAAACAAGGTCTCATACGGAAAGTTTAAGGACGCAGAGTCGCTGTTAACGGCTTACAACGCCTTAGAATCTGAGTTTACCAAGCGTTGTCAGAAGATAAAGGAGTTGGAAAGCGCGCTAACCGCCGTCGATAAGGAAAAACCCCCGACACAAGCGGAAACTGCAAAGCCTGAACAAACGCTAGACAAACAAGACGTGCTAAAAGACTACATTAAAGAACTACTTGAAAAGAAACAAACGGCAATCGTGCTTGACGGCGTAGGTATGGGCGTAAAAACGCCGACCGAGCGTCCTAAAACCTTTAAGCAGGCAGGGCAACTTGCCAAAGAATATTTTAACAATTAATAAGGAGAAATTATGGCAGTAACATTATCTAATGCAGACGGCGCGCTAAAATCGTATTATCTTGACGCCGTTAGCGAACAACTTAACAACCACGTAAACCCCTTTCTTGCAATGATCGAAAAAAATTCCGATCACGTTTACGGAAAGGACGTAAAACAACTTGCATTGCACGGCGTTAACGGGGGTATAAGCGCAGGCACGGAAGACGGCGAACTACCTACTGCAAAGGCAACCGAATACACGCAGTTCGTATCCACGCTTAAAAACCTTTACGGCGTTATAGAGATTTCCGACAAGGCGATTAGGGCTTCGGAAAACAACTCGGGCGCGTTCGTAAACCTACTTAATCAAGAGATGGAAAGCCTTGTAAAATCCAGCCAGTACAACTTCGGCAGAATGTTATTCGGCGACGGTTCGGGTACTCTTGCAAAAATCGTTTACGTTGAAGAAGGTAAAATTACCGTGGATACCCCTATAAATCTTATGGAAGGCATGTGCGTTGATTTCTACGACGAACAAGGCAATAAGATAGAAGAACATAGCGGAAGAAAAATTCTTTCCATAGACAGAAGTAGCAATACTATGCGCGTTTCGGGCGCGTCGCTTGCAGATGAAGCAATGGATAGCGGAACGGAAATCGTAATGAAAGGTTGCCGTAACAACGAACTTACCGGTCTTAAAGCAATTTTCAACACCAACTCCGCAAGCCTTTACGGGGTGTATCGTGATGAAAACAAATGGATGGAACCATACGTTAAAAATGCGGTAGGCAATCTTAACGAAATGATTTTACAAACGGCGTTCGATAATATCGAAGCGAGAAGTGGTAGCGCGCCAAACGTTATCATCTGTTCTTGGGGCGTAAGAAGAAGTTTGCAAAAAATCTTTAACAATAATAACACCAAGATAGGTATGATGGAACTTATGGGCGGTTACAAGGCAATGACCTATAACGGCGTTCCTATTATAGCAGATAGATTTTGTCCTATGTCAACTATGTATTTGCTTAATACTAACGACTTTACCTTACATCAACTTTGCGACTGGCAATGGCTTTCCGACGACGACGGTAAGGTGTTAAAACAGGTTGCGGGTAAACCCGTCTATACTGCAACTTTGGTTAAATACGCTGAACTTATGTGTTCCCGTCCTAACGGACAAGGTATGCTTTCGGGTATAGTAGAAAACTAAAAAATTTAGATATTGCCGAGCCGAAAAGGCTCGGCAATATTGATAAAAAGGAGAAAATATGACTGTAAAAGATATAATTAAAATTTCCGCTACTCAAATCGGTAGAGAAGACGTAGTAGAGTATCTTGACGGCAAAACGACTAGCGCAAGCGAACAGACGGTTAAAGACGTAGACAGGCTATTAAGGCTTTGCAACCTAGTCATAAACGAACTTGCTTGCTCGTTTATTCCTATGCGAATAACTCAAACGCTAAACTCTGAAGACGGCAAGGTGTATTACGAAAACTTAAATTTTAACCCCTTGGAAATTCTAGCCGTTTACGATAGCAACGGCAAGGACGTTATGGGTAAGGTTTATAGCCGTTTCGTAACCGTAAATGAAAAACGGGTAACGGTAGAATATTCTTGTTTTCCGCCCAAATATCAACTTGAAGACGAAATAGGTTACACGCCCGATCAAATTCCCGAACGGGTGTTGTCTTACGGCTTGTCCGCCGAGTTTGCAATTAGCGAAGGTTGTTTTAAAGACGCCGTTATGTGGCACGATAGATACGCCGACGCAGTTTATACTCTTTGTAAACCCAAAAATCAAACGGTCAAGAAAAGGGTGTGGCAATGAGAATAAAAAGTCTTAATAAACCGTCGTTTAGAACTTACCTTTATTCGCTAACCGACTTTGCAAGCGTAACGGATAAGGCGTATAATCTAAAGGCTGACGGCGAGAGTTTAAGGGTTGGCAAAAGCCTAAAAGAAACGGGTTTAACCTTACCTGAAAATTGTAACGTTCGCGCCCTTTACCACTCTGGCAACAAGTGGTTTTTGCACGATATTAACGGCAATTTTTACGTAAACTTACACGGTAGTTGGATTTTCGTTGAACAAATTCAAGGCGTTAATACGTACGTCGGCGAAGGTATGATTGACGGGAAGATGAGAACTATTATAGGCACGGAAAATAAAGACTATTATATCGGCGACGACGGGTATCTAGTAGTTATTGAACTGCCAAAGGGTAACGCGTGCGCTTTTTATTCGGGTATGCTGTTTGTAGCAGACGAAAACACTTTAAAATTTAGCGCGTTATTAAACGCTAAAGAGCAGAACGGCTTTATTCAAACGGAAAAAACCGACGGGGATATAATAGCCCTTATTCCAACCAAATACTCGCTAGTAATTTTTACCGAAAGGGCAATTTACGAACTTGTTCCAACAGGCGAGCGTTCGGATTATCAATTGAAAAAGCAAACCTTTTCGGTTAAGCCGGAAAAGGGTAGCGTGTATCTTGCGGGCGGAAAGATGATTTTTATAAGTCAAGGGGCTATATGCGCTTACGAAAGCGGTTACGTAAACCCCGTAAATAGCAACTTTATCGGCAAAGGTTACGTTTACGACGGGGAAGGCGGTACTGACGGAACTAGATATTTTGCAAGGGTAAGGAATATTTTCAACGGAAGAAAAGGGCTTTTGGTTTGCCACGCCGTAAGTCTTAATCAATCGGTAATCGATATGGAAATTTGCCATATTGCAACCGACCTTATAACCGACGGCAACAAGGTTTATCAAGTGGTAGAAAGCGCCGACCAAAACGCTGAAGTTTTTTGGGAAAGCGAGTATATCGACTTTGGCGTACCTTGCAAGAAAACCCTTTGCTACTTGGGTTGTTACGCTAATTGCGATTTAAAAGTAGAGATTACGGGCGATTGTATGAAAAAGGTTTTAGACTTAAAGAAAGGGTACAACGAACGTTTTTTAAATATCCCGTCATACGCCTTTAAGATAAGCGTTTACGGAAAGGGCGAAAAGGTCGGAATAAAAGATTTTAGATTAAAATACAGAATAAGGGGGGAATAATATGGAATTTGCAACTCCTACCACTAAAGAAGAAATGTTTTTAATTCTTCAAGATATTTACTATTATTACAGAATTCGTAGGGAAGGCTATAAAGATGCCGACCTAAAAGAACTAGAACTGCAAAAGATGGAATTTAGCGAAAAGACGGAAGAGCAACTACTAGAACTTGCAAGCCAACTTCTTCAAAGTGAAAACACGCAGTTTGAAAGCGGGTATATTCAAAAGATAACCGAGCAGTTAACCGCCGTAAACGCAAAACTTTCGGCGTTGCCGAAAAACAAGAGCGATTATATTGAAAAGATAGAAAACTCTTATTCGGAAAGCCAACGCCAAGCCGAACTTAAAGGTATAAAGAACGGGCTAGTAGGGTCTAGCATAATCTTGGATAAGTGGACGGAACTAGAACTTGAAAAGAACGCAAAGGTTTCAAAGGCAGAGCAAGATTTTACCGAGCAAGAACTAGCGCTTAACGTGGAAAAATCAAACCTTACCGAACGGCTTAACGGGGCAAAAGCGTATTGCGACGGGGTTGCTAACGCTAAAATTAACGCAAAAAAAATTGAACTTAAAGAAGAGCAGGAAAAACTTAAGCGAGAAACTTTTAAGTACAATAACGGCGTAGATGAAAAGGTTCAAAGATATAGGAACACTATCACCGAAGCCAACGCGCGCTTGCTACTACAATTTATGGAAATTCGCAACGGAGAATTCACTAAGAGCGAACTAGTTGATATGGGGTACTATAAGCGGGCTTTAGATTGCGTGTGTTCTTATTACGATACTTTGCCAACGCTTGAAGCGGCGTATCAAGTAGAAGACGATAGAGAACTTATAATCTATCTCGACGACACTTACGAGCAAGTGCTTTATATGTATCAACAGCGCGCCCTTTTGGAAAATAATTTAAACGCAAGTTAATTGTTTTTTATTCCAGCCTTTACAAAAGTAGTTTTTTATGTTAAAATAAAATTACTATGAGTAAAAAAGTTAGTATCGGCAATATCGCCATAGGCGGTGGCGAAAAAATAGCAATTCAATCAATGTCCACCTTTAAGACGGCGGATAGTGTAAACGCAATTAAACAAGGCTTGGCTTTGGAACAAGCGGGGTGCGATATTCTTCGCTTTTCCGTGCTAGACGAAAAGGATGCGTTGGCGTTCGGTCAACTAAAAAAGCACCTTTCTATGCCCTTGGTCGCAGATATTCATTTCGATTACAAACTAGCCTTAAAGTCAATCGAAGGCGGGGCGGATAAAATTCGTATTAACCCTGGTAATATCGGTAGCGAAGAAAAAGTTCGCGCGGTCGCTAGCGCCTTAAAGGAAAGGAATTTACCCGTTCGCGTAGGCTCTAACACGGGTAGCGTGGAAAAGGAATTTTTGGCAAAGTACGGTAAGAACGAAGTTTCACTTGGCGAAAGCGCTTTGCAAAAGGTTGCTATTTTGGAAAAATACGGCGTGGAAAATATCGTGGTGTCAGTAAAGTCGTCAGACGTTCCTATGTCGGTAAAAGCGTACGAATACGTGGCTAGCCGTTGCGATTATCCCTTACACTTGGGGGTTACCGAAGCCGGCACGGAATATAACGGGGTAATAAAAAACGCAATCGGCATAGGCTCGCTTTTAGTTCGTGGTATAGGCGATACGTTAAGGGTAAGCCTTTCTGCAGACCCCGTAAGGGAAATTATAGCAGGCAAAAGCATTCTTTCAGCCCTAAACTTAAAAGAAGACTGCGTAAAGATAGTTGCATGCCCGACTTGCGGTCGTTGCGAGTGGGATTGTATGGGCTTTGCAAAGAAGGTAGAAGATTATACGGCTAATATCAAAAAGCCGTTAAAGATAGCCGTAATGGGGTGCGTGGTAAACGGCCCGGGCGAGGCAAAAGACGCCGATTTAGGTATCGCAGGCGCAAAGGACGAGTGCGCGATATTTTTAAAAGGCAAAATAATAAAGAAAGTTAAAAAGGAAGACGTAGAAAAGGAATTTTTTGCGGAAATAGATAAATGCACACGATAAAGACTAGCGCGGAGTTTATATCAGACGTTCGCTCGTTAGACCCAAGACTTAAAAATTTAAGGATAAATTCTATCGAGATAGAGCGCGAGAAACATAAAATTCGTTACAACTTTATATGCGATAACACGGTTGACGAGCAGTTGCAACAGGCTATTTTAGGGGAAGTGGAAAAAATCACTCACCCTGCTTTTACCACGGTGGAAATCGGGGTTAAAAAGATAGTTAGTAACGACGAACTTATTAACAACGAGATTTTTAGGTACTTAAACGATAACTATCCGTCGATATCCATATTCTTAAAGCCGACCGACGTTATATCCACGGTTAGCGATAACGTGGTTAAATATCTTTTGCGATTGACTAAAGACGGGGTGGAATACGTTCGTAAAAACGGCGCGTTAAATAGGCTTAACGAGTATATGGAAAAGCGTTTCTGTTCGGACTTCGTTGGCTCTA
>JAFTIK010000058.1 GCA_017456945.1 Clostridia bacterium | reverse complement strand
TCTATCGAAGAATATCTCGCTTATAAAGCAAAATAAAACTGAATAATATATAGATAGACGGTATCGGAAAATGATGCCGTCTTTTCTATTGCTAAAAATAAATAAAAATATTTCAAAGTAAAAAATGATAGTAAAATTCTTTGGTTTTAACACGGAAAATGCACGTTGGGTTAGAACAAGGGTTAGAACAAGCCGTTTTTGGCGTTTTGCACTTTTAGTATTAATACTATAAAAAAAGATACATTTTGTTCTAACCCACGAGGTTAGAACAGCGAAATTAAGATAGGTATAATTCTAAAAATGGGTAAAAAATAGCCCAAAACATACCGTTTTGGGCAAAAAAATGGCGCACCCTAAGAGGCTCGAACTCCTAACCTTTGGTTCCGTAGACCAACGCTCTATCCAATTGAGCTAAGGGTGCACAACCCCGAAATCGGGGGGATTATTAAATTTTAACCTTTGGTTCCGTAGACCGACGCTATATCCAGCTTAGCTAACGGTGCGTATAAATAGGCTTTTTCGTTTAAGCCTATTTATTGTATATCAAAAAAACGTATTTGTCAAACTTTTTACACGCATATTATTTCAAAATTGCTTTAATTCTTCTTACACCGCTAGAAGAACTTTCTTCCTTTTTAATAACGAACGTGCCGAGAGCCCCCGTGTTTTCTACGTGTGGGCCACCGCAAATTTGCTTATCAACCCCGTCGATAGTGTAAACGGAAACAATTTGGTCGTCGCTATCAGCGTTGAAAACGCCGTAAGCGCCGTCTGCAACCGCTTGTGAATAAGCAACTTCCGTTCTAACTACGGGTATCTTTTTAGCGATAACTTCGTTTACGAAAGTTTCAAGTTCCTTTAATTCTTCAGCCGTCATCTTATGGTCGCAGTTAAAGTCGAAACGCAATCTTTCTTCTGTGATGTTAGAGCCTTTTTGCTCGGTGTGAGTGCCGAACATTTTGCGAAGCCCTGCAAGCATAATATGGGTTGCCGTATGGTACTTGGTGGTTTGTTCGGTCTGTTCGGTAAGCCCGCCCTTTGCTGCTTGAGCTTGCGCTTTAGAAAGTTCTTGGTGAGCCTTAAACGCGTCGTTAAACCCGTTAACGTCAACGGTAAGCCCCTTTTCTTCGGCAAGTTCAATCGTAAGTTCTAAGGGGAAGCCGAAAGTATCGTAAAGTCTAAACGCTTGTTTGCCCGTAATTTCCGTTTCGGGAATATAGTTGGGGTCTTTTTGAGCCATAAACGCGTTCTTTCTTTCCATACCCGTAATGCACTTGTCGAATTCTTTCATACCAGCGGTAAGGGTTGCAAGGAATTTTACGATTTCCTTGTTGATTTCGTCTAGAATATAATCTTTCTTTTCAACGAGCAAGGGGTAAGCCGTGTCGTAAACCTTTTCGATAAAGATTTTTGCAACGCCTAACATTTCTGTTGCCTCAATACCGAGATTTCTGCAGTATCTAATTGCTCGGCGAAGAAGTCTTCTCAAAATGTAGCCTGCGCCCGTGTTGGAAGGGGTAATGCCGTTTCTGTCGCCTATAAGCATAACGGCAGTTCTAGTATGGTCTGCGATAATACGCATAGCCTTGGTAGCGTTGTCGTCTGAACCGTATTTTACACCCGAAACCTTTTCTAAATATTCTATAGCGCCTGCGAATAGGTCGGTCTTATAACCGTCGTCTAACCCGTTAAGGAAAAGAAGAAGTCTATCTAAACCAAAACCGGTGTCAACGTTCTTGTTTTCAAGTTCTTCGTACTTGCCACCTTCTAACTTCTTGTATTGCATATACACGTCGTTACCGATTTCTACGTATCTGCCACAGTCGCAGTTAACGTCGCAAGTGTCACAACAAGGTTGGTCGTGGCGTGGGTAGAACCACTCGTTGTCAGGTCCGCAAGGCGTGCCTACCGTACCTTCAAGTTCCCACCAGTTGTTAGATTTATCAAGATAGAAAATATTTTCCGGTTTGATGCCTAGTTCTTTTAAGTAACCAGCCGTTTCGTCGTCCTTTTTAACGGCATCGTTGCCTTCAAAAACGGTAGAGCAGATTTTATCTTTATCAAAGCCGAAAACTTGGGTTAAAAGTTCAAACGACCACTTGGTTTTTTCCTTTTTGAAATAGTCGCCCAAACTCCAGTTGCCCATCATTTCAAAGAAGGTAAAGTGCGTAGCGTCGCCAACCGAATCGATATCAACCGTTCTAACGCAACCCTGAACGTTGCAAAGGCGAGTGCCCTTGGGGTGTTTTTTGCCGAGAAGGTAGGGCATAAGCGGTTGCATGCCCGCAACGTTAAACATAACGCCCGTAGTTCCGTCGCCGATTAAAGAAACCGCGCCGATATTAACGTGCCCGCGTTCTTCGTAAAATTTTATCCATTTTTCTCTTAATTCTTTAGACGTAATCATATTTATATCCAACCTTATTTTTTCGTTAAAGTATATTCGCCCTTGCCGTCTTTAATATCGTAACCGAGTTCGGCTATAGCGTTTCTAAGTTCGTCTGACTTTGCCCAGTCTTTATTTGCGCGCGCTTGAAGTCTTTCTTCGGCAAGCGCTATAACTTGTTCTGGGATATTCGCCTTGTTTTTGTTTTCGTAGCAAGCGATAAATTCTTTAGCGTCGGTTGCAAACAAACCTATAAGAGAGTAGGTCTTTCTAATCTGGCTAACGTCGTCGCTTGCAGTTTTATCGCCCGAATTCAACTTTGCTTTCACCCCTTTAAACAATCCGAAAAGGTTGCTTATTGCTAGCGCCGTGTTAAAATCGTCGTCCATAGCCTTGTCGAACGCCCCGTCTATTTCGGGGTTAACCCCGTCGGTTACGCCAAACGCGTCGTCAACCGCGCGAATAATTTTGTAGAATTCGTAAAGGTGTTTTTCCGCGTCAGGGAAAAGGTTATCGGTAACGTTTATATCCCCACGGTAGTTGGTTTGTAAAAGCGCGAATTTAACAGTTTCTGGCGAGTAAGTATCCATAAGGTCTTTAAGGAAAAGGCTATTGCCGAGCGACTTGCTCAT
>JAFTIK010000057.1 GCA_017456945.1 Clostridia bacterium | reverse complement strand
TTCGGTAATAGCGGTGGAATATAGTTTTACCACACTCTTTTCTAGCGTTAACATATCTTGTAAAGAGTCCTTTTCGTTTAGCGTTATATCCGCTTTATAATTTTGCATAATTTACCCCCCCCTTATAATAGTTTCAAAAGCGAATTAAATCTCTTTTCGTGGTGGTCGGCTATTCTGCCGAATTCTTCCGCCAACCTTCTATCCGTCATTATTCTTGAATAAAGACGGGCTTTTTTGCACGCGCTTTCTTCTATCGTTAAAAGGTCGCCTATTAACGTTGCTTCTTTTGTGGTGAGCATATTATTACCCATAAAAAAACCTCCGTATTTTGTTACGGAGATTTTTAACCTATTTATTATTTTTTATACGTCCAAAGTGTATTTATAAAGGGACGATTTAGAAACGCCACGCTCTTTAGCGACCTTTTTAAGCGCTTCCTTTTTATCCATACCTTGACTTATATATAAATCTATATGTTCTTTTTCCGAAAGTTTTAGGTTGTCGTTTTCTAGTTTTCCACCTTCCACTAGTAAAACGTATTCACCCCGCGGTTCGCCGTTTAAGCCGTTAGCAAGGTTAAAACTTTCCGCCGTTTCGTGAAGTTTGGTTATCTCGCGCACGGCAACCGCTCTACGCTCGCCAAAGACTTTATATAAACTTGCTATATCCTTTTTAACGTCGTGCGGGGCAGAATAGAATATAAGCGTCATATCCAAATCTTTATACCTTTCAAGATATTCCGTTCTTTGAGCGTTTTTTTCGGGCAGAAAGCCTAAAAAAGCAAACCTTGAACTATCTAGCCCCGAAAGAATAAGCGCCGAAATAAGCGCGCACGCCCCAGGGATAACGGTAAATTCCAAGCCGTTTTCAATAAGCATATTTACCAAAACGTTACCGGGGTCGGAAATAACCGGCATACCTGCGTCTGACACTAGCGCTATATTCTTTCCCGCTTTAAGTTTTTCAACTAGTTTTTCGCCCGATTCTTTTTCGTTAAACTTATGGTAAGAAAAAAGTGGTTTTTTTATCTCGTAAGCGTTTAGCAATCCAAGGGTGTGCCTAGTATCTTCGCAAGCAATTTCATCTACACTCTTTAACACTTCAAGCGCCCTTAAACTTATATCTTTTAAGTTGCCTATCGGCGTACCTACAATATAAAGCATAACTAATTCTCCAAAACTTTCATAACGTGCATACCGCTTTTACCACCCTTTACCCCTTCGATAAGCAAAAGGTAGGGCTCTTTATCACCACTTTTAACGAACTGCACTCGCTTGGGCTCTATCCCATGCGCGCGCATACAACATATAACGTCTGCAAGCCTATCCGCACGGTGCACGATAGCCGTTCTACCACCGTATTTTAAGCATCTGCTAATAGCCGTTATAAGTTCTTCTAGTGAAAGTTCCACTTCTCTACGGCAGATTGCTACGTTGTAATCTTTATCTAGCGCGCCAGCATCTTTAGCCATATACGGTGGGTTACATAAAATAAGCGAAAACTTGCCCGCATACTCGTTATCTATATCTTGCAAGCGAGTGTTAACCGCATTTACCTTGTCAGACAACCCGTTTAGTTCTATGCTTTTTACAGAAAGAGAGTAAAGCGCCGTTTGAAGTTCAAAAAATGTAAGGCTAGAAACCGTTTGACAGTTTAGCCCGTAATAATAAAACCCAACTATTCCACTACCAGAACAAAAATCGGCAACGACGTCGCCCATCTTTGGCTTAGCAAAGCGCGCCAAAAGAACGGAATCCGAAGTAAAACAATACCCTTCGTCATCCTGTAAAACCTTTAAGTTATTTACGCCCAAATCTTCCGTTCTAATCATAATTTCCCTAATAAAAAATTTAAGGCACGGAACTCGTGCCTTAAAATTTTTTGAATTTCTTATTCTTCCGAAATAGCCTCAACGGGGCAACCTTCAGCGCAAGCACCGCAACTCATGCAAGCTTCAGCGTCGATAACGTATTGAGTTTCACCTTCGCTAATAGCACCGCAAGGACAGGTATCTGCACAAGCACCGCAGGAAATACATGCATCACTTATCTTATATGCCATTTGAGTTCTCCTCCTACTTGTTTTTCTTTTATTGTATCACAAACTTTTGCATTTGTAAACTACTAATCCAAAATTTTCTTCATATCTTCGGAAACTTTATCGTCTTTTCCGTCGTCTTGGTTTTGTCCACGTTTAAATTGAAGGTCTTTTACGGGGAAATCTTTATAAACTTCGCTACCGTCGCCGTGGGTAATCTTCACCTTGCAAATCATTTTAAGCATATCGTTGGAAACGACCGTGCCGTTACCTTCTGGCGTGCCTACCGTTCCGCCCACTTTGGGCATCTTCTTGCACGCTTCTGCGTAATAGTCGTTTTCAAACTCTAAACAACACATAAGCCTACCGCAAAGCCCGCTTATCTTGGACGGGTTAAGGTGCAAGCCTTGGTTCTTTGCCATTTTTATTGAAACTTTGCCGAATTCCGAAATACAACTAGAACAACAACACTCTCTACCACAAGGAGCTATACCACCCAAAATCTTGGTTTCATCACGAATACCGACCTGACGGAGTTCTATTCTTAAGTGGAATCTTGCAGCAAGAACTTTTACGAGTTCTCTAAAATCCACCCTACCGTCCGAAGTAAACAAGAAAACTATCTTCTTGCCGTCGAAAGCGTATTCGCAACCGATAAGTTTCATATCCAAACCGAGTTCGGAAATCTTCTGTTCGGCATATTCCATTGCTTCGGGTATTTTCTTTTCGTTATCGCGAACGATTTTTTCGTCCTTTTCCGTAGCCTTTCTAACGATAGACTTTAAGGGATGAACTATTTCCTTATCGTCAACTTCCTTAACGCCGAAAACTACCGTACCGTACTCTAAACCCTTTGCGGTTTCAACAATAACCCCCGATTTTTCTTGATATATATCATTTTCATCAGCCGGCGCAAAATAGTAAACCTTTGCGGTATTCTTAAACTTTACGCCTATAATTTTTGCCATTTATATTTCCCCTCCAGAATCTGGAATAATAGCCACTCGACAAGCATAGTCGGGTTGGCGTTGAATTTTTTCCGCTCGTAAGACTCGGTAACCTTTTCCAAAGCGTTGATTATAGCCCCCGTAGAAAAGCCCGTAGAATTATTCATAATATACTCTGCGTTCTTGTTTACGCAAAGTTCCTTTTTACCTTGCGAGATAACGAGCATATCCCGAAGTATTAGTTCTAAAACGGATAAAAAAGAAGATAATTCACTATCCGTTTGAGAGATTTTAATAGAGTAATCTAGAACGTTTGCGCTAGATTTCATATTGATTAGCATATCGACCACAAGATCGATAGCGTCTTTTAACGAATCGTCTGAATACAGTTTTACAGCCTTACCAACCGTGCCGTCACCGCATTCTACGGCGTTGTTAAGCCGTTCAAGGTCGGTATATTCCCCCTTTAACGCGCTCACTAGTTTTTCAGGCGAAAATGGTGGAATTTCAAGTTTTTTAACCCTAGATTTTACGGTTGCAAGCAAAGGGAACTCACTAGTCGCGCCGATTAGTATATGCACCCCTTTAGGCGGTTCTTCCAAAGTCTTTAACAACTTGTTTTGCGAAGGCAAGTTCATAGTTTGCGCTTGCGAAATGATAAACACTTTTTTATCGCACTCTATAGGCTTAATATAACTGTCGTTTATAAGCGAGTTAACGTCGTCAACTAGCACGCTTTCCCCGTCTTTTGGAAAAATAGCAAGGTCGGGAAAGGAATTCTCGTCTATAAGCCTACAAGCGCGGCATTTACCACAGCCACCGTCCTTGCAAATAATTAGTTTAGCAAATATTTTAAGGTATTCGGTAAGATTGTCCCCGTCAGGCGTAAGAAACAGATAGGCGTGCGAAAGCCTATTTGATTGCAAATCGCCTTTTACCACACCGTAAGCGTTGGTATCTTTCAACAGAGCAGTTAAATCAATCATATTATACCCTTATCTTTTAAACTTTTAATTACTTTTGCGTGAGTTTCTTCTCTACTACCCGAAGCGTCGATTACTATAAAGCGTTCGGGGTATTTTTTTGCAAGCTCAAGGTATCCGCCGTAAACCTTATCGTGAAACTCTCTGCCCGAAAGTTCCACTCTATCCGTCTTATCCACGCCACCCTTGCGCTTAAACGCTTGTTCGGGGGGCAACGATAAAAACACGGTATAATCGGGCATAAAGTTTTTAACGGCGAAATCGTTTATTTTTTCAACGAAATCCACCCCTAAACCCCTTGCGTATCCTTGATAAGCAAACGAAGAATCGATATACCTATCGCAAAGCACTAATTCGCCTGCATTAAGCCTTGGCGAAATCTCTTCTTTTAAGAGTTGAACGCGCGCAGCGGCGTATAAAAGGGCTTCACACTCGTCTGTCATAGTGGTATTTCTACCGTCTAAAATAACCGAACGAATTTGTTCGGAAACGCCCGTACCACCCGGTTCGCGTGTTAAAAAATATTGTATATCGTTGTTTTTAAGATATTCTTCAAGCATGTGAATTTGGCGGGATTTGACAACCCCATCACACCCTTCGAAAGTTATAAACTTACCTGTCATAATTTTTAATCCAAAATATTACTGCAAGCCCTAACCATAGTATTCATAAACGCTATGCACTCAAACTGCAAGTCAGGCTGATATGCGCGGAAATTAAACGCCATAATAACTACGTCTTTAGAACTAGGGTTTTCTTCGTCCGCAGCGGCTTCTGCAAGTTGGAAATACTTAGTAGTATCGTCCTTGCCGTCCGCGCGATAGTTATTAAGCGCTTCAACCTTTATACCGTAAGGCGCATTTTCCCTACCGCAAGCCTTTTCCATATCAAGAGCGCTCTGAAAATCTTCAAAATAGTCGTCTTCAGCGTGTACTTCTACGCTCTGCGCGTATTTAGTATAATTATAATGTATACTCGTACATGCGAGAATTTTATCGAAATCTACAACTTCTACGATAAGGTCTTTTATCCTTTGCGTTTCCTTTTTTATACCGCTAGCAATCTCCGCGTCGCTACGGAAACGGTTATCCTTTTTCATACGGCTACGGAAATGCTTAGAAACCTTACTCTGCTCGATAGCAGAAGAATAAATTTCTTCAATTTCCTTAGAGCCCGTTTTGAAATCTAACACCGCAGACTCAAAAGCGTTAGCCTTTTCATCTTTAATTCTATTATTCTTTACAGCCTTAAAAACCAACTTTTCGTCTTGCGTTGCGTTAACGGGCGGTTGTTCTAATTCTATCGTAGCGACGTTAGTATTAGCCGTAATTTGCAAATCGTCTTTCAAAAACTTAAACAAATAGGCTTTAGCATCTCTGCTTAAATCGGTAAGGGTATATATATTCATATTGTCTATACGCGATTTTGCAAGAACTATTTCGCCGTCTTCCCTTTCTTCGTCGGTCGGCTCGTACGAGTTTGTGATTAAAATATCACCTTCTTGTACGTAAAGCCTTGTAGAAAGAATATCGTTTTCCGACAAGATTGCTTCGTTATCAACTGAAAGAATATCGTAACTGAAAGTATCCTTTTCGTCAAAAAGGTTATAAACGTCCGAAGTCGAGCCCGACCAAACGGTTTTATCGTAATAGAACTTAAAGTGCTGACCTACGGTTAAACGCACCGAGCCTATCGTGTAAGCAAGTTCCCACACTATAATTGCGACCACGCACATTACTATTACGAAAATCCATTGATATGAAAGGTAATCGGACAATCTCTTTTTTGTAATTCTACTATCCATAAAATCCTACTTCTTAATGGGTTTCATCGTGGGGAACAAAATTACGTCTCTAATAGACGCGCTATCGGTAAGTAGCATAACTAATCTATCTACGCCGAAGCCAAGTCCACCCGTCGGGGGCAAGCCGTATTCAAGCGCCGTAATAAAGTCTTCATCCACCTTAGCGTCGTTTCCACCACGCGCGCGTTTTGCTTCAACTTGTTTAACGAATCTTTCCTTCTGGTCAATCGGGTCGTTAAGTTCAGAAAATGCGTTACCCATTTCTCTTGCATACATAAAGTATTCAAATCTTTCGGTAAACGCGGGATTAGAAGGCTTTCTCTTTGCGAGCGGAGAGTTTTCTACCGGATAATCGTAAATAATGGTCGGTTGAATAAGTTTTTCTTCAACGAACGCGTCGAAGAACGCAATTAGCACGTGACCTTTGGTCGCTTCGTCACCTTCTTCAACAACTACGTCCTTTTCCTTAGCAACGGCTCTAGCCTGTTCGTCGGTAGCCCAGTCGTTATAATCAACGCCAGCGTACTTCTTAACGGCTTCAACCATAGTGAGTCTTTCCCACTTTTTTCCCATATCGATATCTACGCCCTGAGAATTGATTTTATCAGTTCCGCAAACTTTTATAGTGATTGTACGATACATATCTTCGATTAAATCCATCATATCGAAGTAATCGCTATACGCTTGGTACATTTCAACCGTAGTAAATTCGGGGTTGTGAGACCTATCCATACCTTCGTTTCTGAAAATTCTACCAACTTCGTAAACTTTATCGAAACCACCAACGATAAGGCGCTTTAAGTAAAGTTCGGTTTCTATACGAAGATACATATCTATATATAGCGCGTTATGATGAGTTTTGAAAGGTCTAGCCGCAGCGCCGATTTCCAAAGGTTGAAGAACGGGCGTGTCAACTTCTAAATACCCAACGCCGTCGAGATATTCACGAATAGCCGAAAGAATTTTAGAACGCATAACGAAAGTGCGCTTAACTTCGGGATTAGCGATAAGGTCGATTTCTCTTTGACGATAACGGGTATCTTCGTCCTTTAAGCCGTGATACTTTTCAGGCAACGGAAGAAGTGATTTAGAAAGCAATTCAACGTGATGAGCGTGAATTGAAATTTCACCCGTTCTAGTGGTAAACACTTCGCCCGTAATACCGATAATATCGCCGATATCGTAATCCTTAAACGCAAGGTAATCGTCACCCAAATCGTTTATAGAAAGATATGACTGAATCGTTCCCTTTCCGTCGAGTATAACCGCGAAAGACGCTTTACCCATAATACGCTTACTGATAAGCCTGCCTGCAACGCCAACCGTTTTACCTTGATAGTTTTCGTAATCGTCTTTGATATCTTGACTATACGAATCGCGCGGATACTTAACCTTTTCAAACGGGTTCTTACCCGCTTGGATAAGCGCTTGAAGTTTTTCACGCCTAATGCGTAAAATTTCGTTTAAATCTTGTTCTTCCACTACGGGCGTAGTGGGTCTATTATTCTCTTGCATAATTCTTTCCTTATAAATTAGTAAACTTTCTTAATGGTAATAGTTGCAATGCCTGCGGGAACAGCAACTCTAATCGTGTCGCCAGCCTTTCTGCCAAGCAAAGCGTTACCGATGGGCGATTCGTTGGAAATTCTGCCTTGTTCAACGTCTGCTTCGGTAGTACCTACGATTTCGTAAGTCATAACTTCGCCGATTTCTTCGTCGATAAAGTCAACCTTGCTACCGAGTGATACCGTGCCTTTTTTAGCGCCCGTATCCGTAATAATTCTAGCATATTTCAATTTGGTTTCGATTTCTAAAATCTCACCTTCAATCATTGCTTGTTCGTTTTTAGCAGCGTCGTATTCTGCGTTTTCCGAAAGGTCGCCGAATTCTCTCGCCGTCTTAATTCTTTCGGTTATTTCCGCACGCTTTTCCACCTTCAAATATTCAAGGCGTTTCTCAAGTTCTTCTTTACCTTCTTTAGTAAGTATTACTTCTTCTGCCATAATCTATGACCTCCGTATTTTTTACGACAGGATATACTCCTGCTTATAATCTAACTTAGATATTATAATATAAGTAAAGAACTTTGTCAACTTTATCTACTAAATTAACTTTTAATTTATTTTCGGCATTTTATAGGTTGTGAAAAGATTTTTGAAGTGTTTTTTGTAATATTTTTGAAAAAATTTCAAATTTTCTGAAAAAATTTTTCAAAAACCTATTGACAAAACGGAAAAATATGGTAGAATATATGTATAAATACAGTTTTGCATTTACTTTCGTCTATTTCAAAGGTATGATTCCGAATAATATATGAAAATTAAAAGAGAGTCGCGCTAAAGCCACTCTCTTTTAGTTTTTTATAGCCGTTTATCGGCTATTTTTCCGCATAATCACCGCAACAGGTACACTCTTTGCAACCGCATGTTACGGTTATGCTCTTTAAATGGCAGTCTTTGCCGTCACGGTTATGCTTACACTTTGTAACGTCACATTTAATAGTTTGATTATCGTTCATATTCTCACACTCCTTTACGTCTATTATTCTCAAATGCAAAAATTCTATACTTTCCTATTGACTTTTTTTACATTTCGCGTTAAAATATAACGGAAAATAACTAAAGGAGACGCAATTATGAAAGTAGTACTCTTAAAAGACGTTAAAGGCTCGGGCAAAGCGGGCGATATCATTGAAGCAAAGGACGGATTTGCGCAAAACTTCTTAATTAAAAAAGGCTTGGCAAAACCTGCAGACGCGCAAGCGTTAAACGAAAATAAAGCGCAGAAAGCCGCTCAAGCCTTTCACAGAGAAGAACAACTTAAAGCGAACAAAGCGTTAAAGGAAAAGCTTCACGGCACTCAATTCACTATTCAAGTTAAAAGCGGCTCTGCAGGCAAATTCTACGGTAGCGTAACCAACAAAGAAGTTGCCGATAAACTTGCAGAACTCGGCTTTGATATTGATAAGAAGAAGATTTCTTTAGAATCCAACATTAAAACGGCAGGCGTTTATCCCGCAACGGTTAGAATTTCCGCAGAAGAAACGGCTAAAATTTCCGTAAACATCATCAACTAAATTTCTCGCAAACTAAAACGGCGTGTTTTTACGCCGTTTTTTATTATTTTAAATTTATAACAAAACTATAAATATTTACTAGCCCCGCGCTCAATAAAACGCCCCCTATAATATCGCTAAACCAGTGCACGCCCGAAACTAGCCTACCTATAACCATAAACGCGATAAAACACACGAGCAAAACCGTTAAAACTTTTTTAATTAAACGATTTTTTATTCTAGAATTTAATTGAATAATCGCCGTAGGCATCACGCATAGAACGAGCAAGGTCGTTGAAGACGGATAAGACCCTTCTAAATAGCCGTTAATCAACACGGGGCGATAGTTTATAACGATTATTTCAAAAAGAAAGTATATTACCATAACGACTAAATAGAATACGCCTAGAACTAGCAAATGGTAATCTACTTTCAAAATTTTCTTTCGCTTAATCCATTGTAAAAGACCAAGAGCCCCAAAGCCAGTTAAAAAAAATATAGGCACAAGCCCAAGCCAGTCGGTAATGACGTATAAAGGCATATAAACCCCTATAAAACCGTTCACCACCCCGTTTAACCGTGCAAAACCCACACTTGAGCCTTTTGGTCCGATAGGTAAAACGTCAACAAAACTTACCCCAACCGTCCAAACGACAAAGGCTAATAGCAAGCCTATTCCAAAGTATAAATTTCGTTTTGTTTTTTTGTTCATTTTAAGCACCTTCCTTTCGTGTTTTTCTTTATTTTAACACGCTAGAAAAATAATTGCTTAAAACTACGCGTAACCTACCGTCACACAACCGACACTTTTCGTATCATTGCCATTTTGTAAGCAACAACGCCTTAATAGCCAGCAAAACGAAAGCAAAAATAGATGCGTAAGGCTGTAGGCTTATTATAAATAATACAACTAAAATTCCACCTAGAATTATAGATATAATAGCCTTGCTTTTTACCCATATTAAAGGGCTATAACGTTGCAGCGCAAGGGTTAAAATCCCCGTTATTGCAACCAGACCAACCATAACGCAATAAACGATTTTTAGATATGGTTGAACGCCGTAAAGCGCCGTTAACGACACGCTGATAATTTCGCTACCCGTTCTAACGGCAAAGAAAGGCAAAAATAAAAGTAAGGCAACGCTTAAATCTAACAAACCGAAAACCAAATCTCTAAAATGCTTTTTAGTTTGTTTATTACTTTCTTCTGCAAGGGTAAGCAATTGTTCGCCCGACAAAAGTTCATCAATAGTCACGTTGAAAAACTTTGCTATTTCTTTTAACGAATCAATGCTAGGATATCCCCGACCCGACTCCCACTTAGATATTGCAGTTCTTGAAACGTAAAGCGCCCTAGCAAGTTCTTCTTGAGTAAACCCTATATTCTTTCTTAACTCTTGCAATTTATCCTTTAATTCCATAATATGCCCTTTTTGATTTGACTTTTTTTATATTTTACCATACAAGTAAAAAAATCGCAAGGCTTGATTGCCTTGCGATTATGTTTTAGTCCAACTTTCTACGTCAATGGTAATTATGTTGTGATTTTTAACTTTAACTTCAGCAACGGTTGCTTGACCTTCGTAACTTACGGTTGCTTTCCATTTTCCTTCTTCATAGATTATTTTAGTTTTATATACTGCGATAATTCTATCTAGATTTGAAGAAGTTAAACTAGCCGTAGCCATTGTGTAACAAGCGTATTCGGTTGCCGTAACGTATTCAACGGCAAAATCTAATCTATCTACCGTAGCGCCACTTAAAAGCAAGTGCTTAAGGTTACCGCCTTGAACGTTTTGTTGAGAATAAACTACTGGCGTACCACTTTGTAAAAGCTCGTTTACAATCGGCTTTGAATTAGCGTTTAACCCGTAAGTTATGTGGTTAACGATTCTATCTATAAGCGTAAGATGGTTTTGCCCAAGCTTATCCGCTTCTTCATCACCAGGTAAAATGACTTCAGGCGCGTATTCAAACTCGTTGATAGTAACGTTAACTAACTCGTCAACGTCGTCAATAAAACTATTCGAATAAGTCCACGTAGCAACCACTCCACCCATTGATAACAATAGAATAAAGCCTACTATCGCAGACGTGATTTTTAATACAATGCCTTTTTTCATAATTATTCTTTATTACAGAAACATTTACCGAAAAAACACCCGTAATAACCCTGAAAAAAACTTTAATTTATCGTTAACAAAATACTCTTAGGCGCTTCCACCATAACGTAATACAACGTCGTACTAGCAGACCAAGTTGCCGTAACGACAACGTTGCCTTCTGCATTAGTACCCTTAACACCCGTAGCAATTTGGTTTCCGTTTTGGTCGTAGATAAATAGATATCCTTCACCGTGAATTCTTGCGGTAATAATTGCCGACGTCTTGGGGGTAAGTTTATAATACGTAGGTAATCCGTACGAATAAGCAACGGGGTTATCCCCCACGAAAGTAACTATCGCTTCCGAAGCATTCATATTTTTACCCAAAACTTCTTCTTGCCAACTAGTAGGATTAAAAGACGGAATTTGAGTAATATTGTTATTACGGCTTTCGTCGTACCAAGCGGAAATAGCGTATCCACGCTTGGTTTCAACTATATTCCAAGGTTGGCGAGTGGAATCGCGAACGATTCTCGTTCTATAAACGGGGTAAACCTTTTCCCCTAACGGAACGGAGGGCTTACCAGGCGTTTTATTAGACGTTTGCGCCCAGTTGGTTTCACCTTTTTCGCCAAGATAAACGTCGGTAGTAAAAATATAATACTCGTAATCGTTTACAACGTAAATAATAAATGAAAGCCCTTCAGCCGCAGCGCCGAAAAGTTGTTCCATCTCTTCGTCGCCACGAACAGCCATGCTACCAAAATATCGACGTTTAGGAACGAAAAGCCCACCGTCTAGTCGGTCTTCTATGTAATTACTTAAAGTTGAATTAGCGTTGTCAAGCCCTATAACTCTACCGTTTGCATCTTTACCACTAACCAAATTGTTTATAAGCCACATATGGTCTTCGTTGCCGACTATATCGGGGAAAATCTCTGCGCCCGTCCATTTAAATTCTTCCATTCCAACGGACACAAAGGCTTCTTTTTCTTGAAGATTATACGGGGCGTAAATCCAGTTGGCAGACACACCGCCTATACAAATGAGCGTTATAAAGCAAACTATTGCCAAAGCCACTTTGGAAATAATTTTTCTACCCATCTTTCTTATTTTTTACTCTTGTTCATTTTAGCCGTGTATTCAGCGCGGGCTTTAACGGTAAGCCCGTTGCCGTAACACATATCAGAAGTTAATACACAGTTCCAGTTCTTGCGCTCTGCGGGAACTAGCCTTACGAGAGCAGGTTTCATAACGGGCTCTACTATGCGTTTGGTCATTTCCGCATCGTTAAATTCAACTACAGCAACGGCCTTGTTGTTTTCAATTCGAACGGTAATTCTTGCAAATTCGCCGTCTAACCAACCGTTAACGTCTGTTTTACGCGGTTGAATTCTTACTACGTCAATCTTGTCTAACAACCTAATAAGATCGGAATAATTCTTCTTAAACTCGTCACTAAGTTTATTAAGACGCTTTTGATAATGTTTTGCGTTAACTTGCGCTTTGGGCGCGGAAACGAGATCTTTATCCACCCCGTTTTCGTAATATAACGCCTTACCGTTGATAACCAAGCCGACCTTATCTTCAAACGCCGTGGAAATATTTACTAACCATCTATTATCGGTAGCCGAATAAACGTTAAGCGCAATCGGTTTAAGATAATATTTATTCTCTTGGTTAGACACCAAGCCTTTGTTCGTTTGAGTGTTTACGATAAGTTTATTTTCTTTAAGCAAAAGACTTGCTTTTAACAAACAGTTGACTTCAAGCAACGCGTCTTTACGCTCGTTAATTCTAACCGTATCTATATGAGTAACGATACCCGCAACCTTGCCGTAAATATTTTTCAAGTTATCGCTTGCGTTTTCAAGCCTATCTTCAAACGTATCAACTTCAAAACCGTCGGTAATAACGCCGATATCCATAAGGCGCTTTCTCTTAGCGTTTTCAATAAGCCTTTCTAAAATAGGCGTGCCGATAACGGCAACAACAACGAGAATAATACACATATACCCCGCGGGCGACTGCATAAAGGCAACGAAACTACCTATAAACGGCACTTTTTCGCCCCTATACACTGCGCGCATTTGCGAGTATTTTACGGGGAAACGATCGGGAACGGAGTTGGCGTCACCTTGACATTGAAACCACCTTTCGTCAGGGTGGTGTTGGTTGGGTTCTTCAATATTGATAATACGGTGTACTATCATTACCCCGTCAACTTCGTAAACGACTATATCGTAAAGTTTAAGGTCTTCTTCTTTTGGCAATTTGTAAACGAGAATAAGGTCGAACGCTTGGAATTGATTATCCAAATCGTTATCAAACAAATACTCGTTTTCAGGGTTCTTTTTGGACATTGAACCCGTGTTTACGATTTTAAACGTAGGAATAGACTCGTTGTATTTGTTTTCGTTTAAGCCAACGCCAACCGAAAAAGCAAACACGACGAGTAATACCGCGCACATTAAAAATGTAGCGATATAATCCATCAAACAAGACTTCTTGCCTTTCTTTAGTTGTTTAAAATATTCTTTTTTTATCTTGTCGTCTTCAGCGCCAACTCTTATTAGTTTAAGGGTGGATTTTATGATTATGGTAAGCATTATCGCAGATAACGAAACCAAAAGCACGTACACTATAAGACACACGATAAAAATGTAAATCTCAAAAGGGGTCATAATATCCAAAAATCCCATAAAAGGGCATTATCCCACGTTGCCGAGGGATAATGAAAAAGTTATTTTTATATAAAATTTTTATAATTAAGCGCTTACGCCGTCAGAAAGAACTAAAGAAATATCCTTATTCTTAAGAGCGTTGTTCAAGAAGTCGTTATATTTAACTTTGCTATCAAGAACTACGTTAGCACCCGTGAAGGTGAGTGCTTCAGCAATGGTAGCGCCGTCGATAATAGCGGTAAACACGCCCGTAGAAGAATCTGCCGTACCCCAGTCAATATCAATAACGTTCTTTAGAGTATTAATGGTCAAGAAAGTTTTGCCTTCGTAAGTCCAAGCGTCGTCAGAGTTAATAGTTAAGGTAGTGGGAACACCGTTTGCTTTGATAGAGGGAGATACGTTTTCGCCCGGTTTGAAAGTAACGGTTACAGAACCTTCAACTACTAATTTTGCATGGTAGTTTTCGTTTGCTTGGTCAATCTTAATTAAAAGATTGTCAGCGTTCAAAGTGTAAGTGCCAAATTCACCAGATTCGGTGATGTCGGTAAGGTTAATCGACTTCATTTTGGTTTGGTCAAGAACGTCGGTAGAACCGGAATATACCCAGTTAGCGTAAACGCCACCAACGGTTACACAAAGAATAAGTGCAATAAGTAAGCTAAGTTTTTTCATGTTGTTTCTCCTTAAAACAAATTTTCGGCTATTGCCGTCTTATAGAGTGATTATACCCCCCCCCCCGAGCATTTTGTCAACAGTTTTAATACATTTTTCATACCATTTTAGAAAATTCTTTTTTTAACCTAACTATTATCTTTTTTTCTAGG
>JAFTIK010000056.1 GCA_017456945.1 Clostridia bacterium | reverse complement strand
TTATAGATTACTTGCGTTCGGTTTCTGCAAAAAACCCGCAAACTCTTGCAGACGGAATACTTAAAAAGGCAATAGAATTATCGCTTGGCGAAAAGAAAGACGATATGACCGCCCTTGCAGTTAGGGTTTACAAGCGAAAAGTTAACCTACCTGCTTAATAGAAAAAAGCAACCAAAAAGGTTGCTTTTTTATTACAATTTATTTCTTTGAATTTTTCCGCTAACGGTTTTTGGCAACTCATCACGGAATACGACTATTCTAGGATACTTATAAGGCGCGGTTTTAGATTTAACGTAAGCCTGAATTTCCTTCTTTAATTCTTCAGTTCCTTCTGTCCCCTTAACTAAAACGATACTTGCCTTTACGATTTGACCACGAACTTCGTCGGGAACGGCAGAAACGCCACATTCTAATACGTAAGGTAGTTCCATGATAACGCTTTCAATTTCAAAAGGTCCGATACGGTAACCACTAGACTTAATAACGTCGTCAACACGGCCAACGTACCAGTAGAACCCGTCTTCATCACGCCAAGCGGTGTCGCCCGTGTGGTAGAACCCGTCGTGCCAAACTTCGTTAGTCTTTTCTTGGTCGCCGTAGTAGCCCGTAAACAAACCACAAGGAACGCCGTCTTTAACGTTTACTACTATTTCGCCAACTTCACCATCGGGAACGGAATTGCCGTTTTCATCTACGATATCAATATCGTAAACGGGCGCGGGAACGCCCATTGAGCCAACCTTGTGCGGTCTGCCGACTAGGTTACCGATAAGCATAGTAGATTCTGACTGACCGAAACCTTCTTTTATTTGAAGACCGGTTAGTTTTTCGAACTGATTATATACTTCGGGGTTAAGCGCTTCGCCCGCAGTTGTCATATGTTGTACGGAAGAGAAATCGTATTTAGAAATATCTTGCTTAATCAACATACGTAGCATGGTAGGCGGTGCGCAGAAGGTAGTAATCTTATACTTAGCAAACATAGGAAGAATGTCCGCAGCGTCAAACCTATCGAAATCGTAAACGAAAGTTGCGCCTTCTGCAAGCCATTGACCGTAGAGTTTACCCCACATTGACTTTGCCCAACCGGTATCGGATATAGTAAAGTGCAAACCTTCGGTATCTACCGTATGCCAGTATTTAGCAGTATGGAAATGCCCTAAAGGATATTTATGGTTGTGCGCTGCAATCTTGGGATAGCCCGAAGTGCCTGACGTAAAGAACATTAACAACAAATCGTCACCACAAGGCGAGTCTTTAGTACGGTCAAAGTGAGTAGAGAATAGTTTATATTCTTCATCAAAACTACGCCACCCGTCCTTTTCGCCGTTAACGATAAGTTTATGCTTTAGTTGCGGGCATTTTTCGGCTGCGATATCTACTTGATGAGCAGTATCCCCGTCTGCAGTACAGATAATAGCCGTTACGCCTGCAGAGTTAAAACGATATTCAAAGTCGTGTTCTTGCAACTGGTTGGTTGCGGGAATTGCGATTGCGCCGAGTTTATTTAAGCCTATCATTGCAAACCAGAACTGATAGTGGCGCTTTAATACGAGCATTACCCTATCGCCCTTTTTGATGCCGAGCGACTTAAAGTAGTTTGCGCATCTGTTGGATTCCTTTTTCATATCCGAGAAGGTAATTCTTCTTTCGGTATAATCTTTAGAAACGTGCAACAGTGCAAGTTTGTTTGGCTTTTTAACCGCTAACTCGTCAACCAAATCGAACGCAAAGTTAAACTTTTCGGTGTTCTTAAATTTAATTGATAAAGGCGAACCGTTTTCGTCTTCAACGACGTCGATAAAGTTACGGTAAACCCTTTCTTCGGTATCTTTGCCCTTTTCTTTTTTAATTTCTTTAACGGGCTTTTGTTCGGTTTCTTCAAACTCGGGAATAGGCTCGCCCGTGGGGTTTAATACTATTGCGTAAAAAACGCAGTCCCTACCGTTAGTCGCTATCATACCGTGTGGCGTATTACTATCAAAATAAATACTATCCCCCGGCCCTAAAACTTCTTTATGGTCGCCTATCTGAACTAAAAGATAACCGTCAACTACGATATCGCATTCTTGACCTGCGTGGGTGGTAAGTTCTATTTCCCTATTTTCCGCCCCTTCAGTATAAGTGCTACGTACGTAAAGTGGTTCTGCAATACGCTTTTGGAAAGCGTAAGCAAGGTTATAATAGGTCATGCCGTGCGCCTTTGCTATCTGTTGACCTGCGCCGTATCTAGTTACCGTGTAAGATTTAAGTTTCGGGCTTATACCTTCAATAATTTCGGTAACGTTTACGTTAAGCGCGTTCGCGCAACGATAAATAAAGGCAAAGTTAAGGTCGCTTTTCCCTTGTTCGCACGCAAGGTATTCTTGTTCGGAAACGCCTGTTTTAACCGCCATTTGCGCGATTGATAAACCTTCGATTTCACGGAGTTCACGAATACGCCCCGCCATTTCCTTGATCTTTAGATCAAGCCCTGTCATTTGTTCCATAATAAATCTCCTTGTCGGGGCAAAAAAAATCGCCCCAAAGTTTTATTACTTTGAGACGAGCGTTTTATACACCCGCGGTACCACTCAAATTGCGAAATATCGCCACTCTTGGGGTCCATTAACCCCTATGTCTTTTACGCAGCATTCACGGAAAGGTTCTACTTGCAAATTGCTTTCTTCCTTTCAGCTCGGAAACTACAACGAAATTACCGCCGTTATGGCTCGCACCAACCGCCATTTCTCTGAAAACTTTGATAAAAACGCCCTTTTCTTCATAGCCTTTACGTTGTAATTTTAGCATAAGCGTAAAGTTTTGTCAACGATTTAACGATAAAAAGTTAAAAACCCCGAACTTAATCGGGGTTTTTGCTCACACTTTATTTTTTACTTTTTTAGCCCATAAGGACTTCAGATATTACGTCTAATACCTTTTGATAGCAACCACCGCAACCGGTAGTGCAATGGGTGGTGTTCTGAACGTCTTTAAATACGTCTAAAACGTCTTCCATTTTGTTATGGGTTTCAAGAGCCGTAGCAATTGTATGATAATCTACTTTTTTACAGTTACAAACTATGTAATTCTCTTTCATTTTATCACCTAAAACCTTTTATTCCGCTTCAAATTCGTCTTTACCAACTCCACAAAGTGGGCAAACGTAATCTTCTGGTAATTCATTAAATGGAACGCCTTCAACTGCTTCGTCGTATTCGTATCCACAAACTTTGCATACGTATTTCATTTTACCACCTTCCTATTTATTGAAATATCTCTTCAAAAGACCTTCAAAAGCCTTGCCGTGTCTTGCTTCGTCACGAGCCATTTCGTGTACGGTATCGTGAATAGCATCAAGCCCAAGTTCCTTTGCCTTTTTAGCAAGTTCAAACTTACCCGCGGTAGCGCCGTTTTCTGCTTCAACCCTCATTTCAAGATTTTTCTTGGTAGAATCGGTAACTACTTCGCCCAAAAGTTCTGCGAATTTTGCAGCGTGTTCTGCTTCTTCGTATGCGGCTTTTTCCCAGTAGAGCCCGATTTCAGGATAACCTTCTCTGTGCGCTACTCTTGCCATTGCAAGATACATACCAACTTCGGTGCATTCGCCGTTGAAGTTCATCTTTAAGCCTTCGATAATTTCAGGATCAACGCCTTTAGCAACACCTACAACGTGTTCTGCAGCCCATGCCATACCTTCTTTCTGTTCGATAAATTTCGAAGCAGGCGCATTACATTGGGGGCATCTTGCAGGCGCAGCATCGCCTTCGTGAACGTAACCACAAATAGTACAAACAAATTTTTTCATAGATCTTCTCCTTTTTTACGGTTTTACCGTTTATATTATATTATATTTTTTAATTTATTTCAACACAATCACTACATTTTCCGTAATAAATACATTTTTCACCCGTAAGTTCTAGCCCTAATTCTTCTAGTTCTCTGGGTTTCCCTGCGGGTTTGAATAGGTCGATTATCTTTCCGCACTTTTCACATATAAAGTGACTGTGCCTTGAAATATCCCCGTCGTAGTGCAATCTTTTATCTACCGTTTCTAGCGTGATTATAACACCATCGTCAGATAATTGCTTTAGATTTCTATACACAGTTCCTAAACTTATATTAGGCTCTATCTCTCTACAACTGCCGTATATCATATCTGCGGTAGGGTGATCTTTTCTACCTTTTATTATATCGGTTATCAATTGCCTTTGCCTTGAATAACGCAACCTATTCACCTCCTTTGTTAAATTCGTTATCAGTAATGATTACTATTATTATATTCAATGAACGACTATTTGTCAAGAGTTTTTTAAAAGTTTTTTTAATTTTTTAAAAAAATTTACGGCAAGCGTTTTTACCTGCCGTATTTACGCGCGTACGCATATACGCGCATTTTATTCGTTATAGATTTTCAAGTTCTGCTAGCCAAAGTTTAGAAACGCCGTCGCTTGGCATATTCCACCCCTTTCTTGGCGAAAGGGAAATTTCGGTAACCTTAACCCCGTCGGGAAGACACGAACGCTTGAATTGTTGGGTAAAAAAGCGACGAATAAAAGTTTTTAGCCATTTTAGAATAGTTTGCTCGTCAAATTCACCCTTAAAGGTATTTACTGCCGTTTGGTAAATCTTTTTAGGCGAGAAACCTTTGTTTATCATACTGTAAAGGAAATAATCGTGTAGAATATAAGGTCCTACGATATCTTCGGTTACCTGTTTAATCTTATCGTCGGCAGGTGGAAGTAGTTCGGGGCTTACGGGAGTATCAACAACGTCTAACAACACGGACTTGGCTTTGCCTTTACACGTTAACGCAACGTGGGTTACCAAATGACGAACGAGAGTTTTTGGTATTGAACCGTTAACTGCATACATGCTCATATGGTCACCGTTATAGGTTGCCCAACCGAGCGCAAGTTCGGAAAGGTCGCCCGTTCCTACGACTAGCCCGTTTACCATATTTGCCGTATCCATTAAAACTTGAGTACGCTCTCTCGCTTGGGCGTTTTCATAAGCGGCGTCGTGAACATCTTCGTGGTGTTCAATATCTTTAAGGTGTCGTTTAACAGATTTTGCAATATCCACTTTTTTAAGTTGAACTCCAAAGGCTTTTGCAAGTTTTATACTGTTATCGAAAGTTCTTGAACTAGTGCCAAAGCAAGGCATAGTAATTGCCAAAACGTCCTTTTGGCTTTTGCCTACCAAAAGCATTGCTTTAACTGCAACGATTAGCGCGAGTGTGGAATCAAGCCCACCAGATAAACCAAGCACGAGCTTTTCTGCGTGGGTATGCAATATTCTTTTCTTTAACGCGTGCGCTTGAATATTTAAAAGAAGTTCTTCTTCCCCTTTCTTTATAAAGGGCGTTTTATCGTAAATTCTAGTCGATTTAAAATCTGATATATCAACGTCGAAACAAAGTTCGGTATTAAAATCTGCAAAAGTTTGCTTTTTCTTAGAACGAACAAACGAAATATATCCTAAATCTACTTCGGCAACTGTAAGCCCGTTTTCAAACGGCTTACTCTCTGCTAAGATTTCACCGTTTTCACAAATTAGGCTATGTCCTGAATATACACAATCGGTAGTCGACTCGCCGTCACCAGCGTTTGCGTAAAGATAAATGCAAGAATTTCTTTCGGAAAAACTCTTTGCGTAATTTCTACGGAATTCTATTCTGCCCGAATATTCGGGGTCGGCTTGCGTTTCTATTACAATATTTGCCGAACTATTAAAACCGACCGTAAAATTTGGCGTTTTATCGTTTCTAAATAAAATATCGCTAGAAAACGTGCCGTCGCTAGATAGGTTATCTTTAGCCGCCACGCCCAAAACCTTACCGTTTGACAGGCCGGCAGTTGCGCTATATACTTGTCCGTCCTTTTCAAAAGGTAAGCCCACGAAAGCAATTAAGTTTTTATCTTTCGTGTAATTTGCAATTTCTAAAAGCGCGTTCTTCGCCCCGTCTAATAAAGTTTTAGAATATATTAAATCTCCGATAGTGCTACCCGTTAAACAAAGTTCGGGAAACACTACCACGTGAACGCCGTTATTTTCTGCAAGGTCAATACCTTTTTTTACCATTTCAACGTTATATTCAACGTCGAAAACCTTAATTTCTGGCGTATAAGTTGCTACTTTGACAAATTCGGAATTCATAAAAATCTCCTTTAATAATAAAATTATGCTATTCCTTTAAGTGTATTTTACACTCTTCTAGCACATATTGCAATTATTTGACTGTAAAAAAAAAGGTTTTTTATGCATTTTTTCAAAAAAACCGGGA
>JAFTIK010000055.1 GCA_017456945.1 Clostridia bacterium | reverse complement strand
TTGGCTAACCCTACACATAGCCGTTTTAGCCCCTTTTGCTACGGGGATATCCACTTTTAATATATCCATAAGGTGCAATAGGTTTCTAGTTGCAAGGTCCACGCCAACGTTGCCAACTACCGAAGTTAAAAGTTTAATATCTACTCTGTCGTTGAAAAAAGCGTAAATAAGGCAGGCGGAATCGTCAACGCCAGGGTCGGTATCGATTATAACTTTATATTTTTTATTTTCCATACAGTCTCCGAAATTAGATTTTATTATATTATATAACAATTTTAAAAATTTGCAAGGGGAACGCAAAATTTTTTGTTCATACTTTATTATAATTTAATGATTATATAATTATTCTTTTAAACAACTTAAAATAACAAATAACTTGACAAAAAGCAGTAGTATATTGTATATTTATCGGGTATGATTAAATTTTGACGGAGAAAATTATGAAAAAAAGCACTTTAGGAACGATAATGGTCTTGTTTGCAGCTTTGTTATGGTCTAGCAACGCGCCTTTCGTTCGTTGGCTTAAGTTTGACGCTTTTACACTTGCGGGTATAAGGTCGCTTATAGCAGGCGTGGTGCTTTTGCCCTTTCTTCGCCCCAAAAAAATCAAGTTTAATCTTTATTTTTTAGGGTTTGTTCTCTGTTTTATCGCCGTAACTTTCGGTATAATCGTAGCGCTTAAAACTACTAGTTCGGCTATCGCGCTAGGTATGCAATATACTTCGTGCATATGGCTTTTCTTGCTAGATAAACCTAAGAAAAAAGATTTTGCTATAAAACGTATTTTTCCTATGCTCTTGCTTATTGCAGGGGTTGTGGTTTCAATGTGCTCTACGTCTAAAGGGGTTACGCTAGTTGGAAATTTAATAGCGCTAAGCACTAGTTTTACTTTTGCAGGGCTTACTTGGTTTGCAAAGAAAATCGGCACGGATAACCCCATAGGTTTATCTGCCCTTTCTAACCTTACGGTAGGCGTGATAGCGCTAATTATCGCTCGCCCCACCGTCTTGCTATTTTCGTCGGTTACTGCTATCGAGTGGGTGGTTTTGGCGTATCTAGGTGTCTTCCAAATAGGCGCGGCTTACGCCCTTTACTATTCGGGTTTGCGCTTTACTTCGGGGGCAACTGCGTCAATGTTAGCCCCGTTAGAAATGATTTTAGGGCCTGTTTGGACGGCGATTTTCCTTGGCGAATTGCCCGACCTTATAGGCTTAATAGGTTTTATAATCGTTATTATCGGCGTGCTTAGCGAAGCCGTCGTTTCCGCTCGGTTTGATAAGACTGACGATACAAAGGAAGTAAGTAATGGATAAACAAAAGAAACTTAACGTTATAGGTCAGTTGTGTTTGCTTGCAGCCATTACGGTTTGGGGGTCTTCTTTCGTTATCCTAAAAGAAACCATAAAGACCGTGCCGTCGCTATTCGTTATAGCAGTTAGGTTTTTATTATCTACAGCCGTGCTATCTTTGGTTTTTATCAAGAAAGTTCGCGCTATGCGCCTTAAAACCTTTCTACACGGCGCGCTCATCGGCTTGGTTTTATCTTTCGCGTATTTCTTTCAAACTAAAGGTTTGGAAAATACAACCCCTGCAAGGAATGCGTTTTTAACGTCTTCTTACTGCGTGATGTGCCCGTTTATTATTTGGGGTATGTTTAAGAAAAAACCAAAGTTGAAAAATCTAATCGCTGCGGTAATGGCAATCGTTGGTATAGGGTTCGTGGCGTTATCGGGGGATTCGGGTACGGGCGAGAATACCTTGCTCGGCGACGGTTTAACCATTATATGCGCCGTATTTTACGCTTTGCAAATAGTGTTTATAGACCACTTTCAAAAGAACGGGGAAGACGGTATTCAATTGCTAATTCCCGAACTCTTGGTAGTTGGCGTAGTGTTTGCCGTTGCAACCTTGGCGTTTGAATTGCCCGTTTGTGGTATTCAAGGCTACGCGCTTAATTTAGATCAACTATTAAAGATAGGGTATCTTACCTTTTTCTGCACCTTGTTTGCCCAAGGTGTGCAGATTATAGGGCAGAAATATACCACTTCTGCCCAGTCGTCAATAATACTTAGCGGTGAAGCAGTTTTTGGCGTGCTTTTCTCGGTTATTGTCGGTTACGAAAGCCTTTCGATATGGTTAATTGTAGGCTTTATAATACTTTTTGTTGCAATGATTATTACCGAATTAGACGGTGTGTCGTTCGGTAAAAATAAAAAACTTGGTGGAGATATTTCCCCAAAAAACAAAGGAGAATAAAATGGAAAAAGAACGTGAGAAGTTTGGCTCAAGGTTGGGTTTCGTGCTTATATCGGCAGGTTGCGCAATCGGGCTTGGTAACGTATGGAGATTTCCGTACATAGTAGCAAGCTACGGTGGGGCGGCGTTTATTTTGCTCTACTTGCTATTCTTGGTGGTGTTCGGCTTGCCTATTATGACTATGGAATTTGCCGTGGGGCGCGCAAGTCAAAAGAGTATTGCCCGTTCGTTTGACGAACTTGAACCAAAAGGCTCTAAGTGGCACTTGTTCAGTTGGGTAGGTATGGTGGGTAACTACCTTTTAATGATGTTTTATACCGTCGTTACCGCTTGGATGTTTATTTATTTTTATAAGACGCTTGCGGGCGATTTTGCTGGTCAAAGCCCAACCCAAATTTCCGCTCAATTCGGCGCGGTAACGTCTAATCCGCTCTTGGTAACCTTAGTTACGCTAGGCGTTGTTGCTGTTGGCATTTTAGTTTGTTCGTTTGGCGTTAAGAAGGGGTTAGAACGCGTAAACAAGATTATGATGATAGCATTGCTTGCAATTATAGTCGTGCTTGTAATTTACGTTATGACTTTAAGTGGCGCGGGAAAAGGTTATGAATTTTATCTCGTTCCTAACTTCGTTAAACTTGCCGATAACTTCGGCGCTGCCGTATTTGCCGCGTTAGGTCAGGCTTTCTTTACCTTATCTATCGGTATGGGCTCTATGGCAATATTCGGTAGTTATATTAAAAAGGATAAAAGATTATTAGGCGAATCGGTAACCATAGCGTCGCTCGATACGGGCGTTGCTTTCTGCGCAGGGCTTATAGTAATTCCTGCATGCTTTGCGTTTAACGTTGACCTTAACGCAGGGCCGGGGCTTATTTTTGAAACTTTGCCAAACGTTTTCAATTCTATGGGTTCGGTTACGGGCACTATCGTTGGCACGGTATTCTTCTTGTTTATGATTTTCGCCGCAATGAGCACGGTTACCGCCGTGTTTGAAAATATAATCGCTTTTGGTATGGATAAATGGGGTTGGTCTAGAAAGAAGTCTTGTCTTATCAACCTTGCTCTTCTTTGCGTGCTAGTTTTACCTTGTATATTCGGTTTTAATATTTTATCTGGTATTCACCCTCTTGGTCCAAAAACTAACATTATGGATTTAGAAGACTTTATTATTTCCAACAATATATTGCCTTTGGGCTCGCTCGTTTACGTATTGTTCTGTACCTTAGATAAAAAGGCTTGGGGTTGGAATCAATTCTTAACCGAAGCAAACCTTGGTAACGGTTTAAGTATGCCTTCTAAACTAAAAGTTTACGCTAAATATATTCTTCCCGTAATCCTTTTAATCCTTTGGGTTTGGGGTTACGTTGATATGTTCATCATTTAAGCGTAAATAGCCGTCGTTATGCGTCGTTTACTGCCGAGCATTTTGACTTCGATAACCAACAAGGTTAATCTCACCCAAAATGCCCGTCGAGCCTAGCCTAACTTGGCTCTTTCCGCTTAAACTAAAGGTAAATAGTCGTCGTTACGCGTCGTTTACTGTTAAAAAACATAAAATAAAACACGTCTTTTTAAGGCGTGTTTTTTTTGTTGCTTAAATTATCAATCCCGTAACTAGAACTGCAACGCAAGCGAGCAAGGCTACTACGGTTAGAGAGCGCTTGCAGATGGATGCTACTAGCGCTACTACCGTTCCCACCGTGGCTGTAATAACGTTTCCCGTAGAGTAAAATATATAAGGGAAAGTCATTGCGGAAAGTACGGCGCTAGGCATATAGAATAGTAAACTTTTGATATAGCGTGATTTAATTTTCTTTCTAAAGAAAACTAACGGTATCATTCTTATAAGGTAGGTTACTAGCGCCATTACCAAAATTAAAATTATCATCTGTCCGTACATGGCTCGTCCTCCTTAATAGGAAAGAAAAACGCCGAAACACATGCGGCAACTATTGCGCTTATGATAATGGCAAACCCAGAAGAAACCACTTTTAACGGGGGTATAAAGAAGAAAGCGCAACTTATAGCGCAAGCGATTAAAACGGTAGGAAGAACGCCTTTCGTGTTGATTGACGGGGGAACGATAATGGCTATAAACATAGCGTATAAAGCAATTCCGAGCGCGTCGGAAACGATAGTAGGCAAAAAGTTGCTTGCAAGCGCCCCTAAAAGCGTTCCCGTAGTCCAACCGACGTAAGGTAGAACGGCAAGACCTAGCATATATTTAACGTTGATTTTTGGGTGACTTGCGCCAACGGCGAAAATTTCGTCGGTAATAAACATAGAAAAGAAAAATCTTTTGCCAACCGAAAAACTTTGGTCTAGTTTTTGCGAAAGGTTAATGCTCATTAGAAAATATCTTGCGTTAATTACAAGTTGGGTGGCAATCATCTCTAAAATAAGGGTTAAAAGCACGCCCGAAGAGCCAACCGACGCTATTATGGGTAGCCCTGCAAGTTGACCTGCCGAAGTTAGGTTGGTCATAGAAACCATAAGCGATAACAAAACGGGTATCTGTAAAAGGCTTGCTTGCACGCCGAACGCGACTGAAACGGATAGGTAACCAAGCCCTATGGGTAACCCGTCTTTAAGTCCTCGTTTAAAATTAAGTTGGCAATTTTCGCGCTTATCCATAATTTTCTCCAAAACGCCATATATTTTAGCACAATTTAATGGTAAAAGCAACAAAAGCCGAACTGAAAAACAAACAAATGGTATAAATATCCTGTTATAAGTTGCCAAAATCTTAAAAAAGGGTAGTGATATAACATTTTTGTTATAAAAATATTCTTTTTTTATATTTCAAAGATAAAATAAATATTTTACAACCAAAAAAAATTTTGCTATAATATAAAATGCTAAAATGAAAAAATATGGATAAAAATTTGTTTTCTTTCTTTAGAAAGAAGAAAACGTAATAAGGAGAAAAAATATGGATTACCGTATCGAACACGACTCAATGGGCGAAATGAAAGTTCCTGCCGACCGTTACTGGGCTGCTCAAACTCAGCGTTCTTCAGAGAATTTTAAGATCGGCGTAGGCATAGAAATTATGCCCCGTGAAATTACTAGGGCGTTCGGCATGCTTAAAAAGGCTGCCGCTCTTGCCAACCACGAACTTCGCCCGGAAAAAATGACCGACGAAAAACTTGCTGCAATATGTAAGGCGTGCGACGAAGTTATTAGTGGCTCGCTAAACGACCATTTCCCACTCGTCGTATGGCAAACGGGTTCTGGTACGCAGTCCAACATGAATGCAAACGAAGTTATTGCAAACCGTGGTAACGAAATTGCGGGCAAGAAACTTCTTCACCCCAACGACGATATCAATATGAGTCAATCTTCTAACGATACTTTCCCAACGGCTATGCACAGTGCGGCTGTATCTGCTATTGAAGACAAACTTATCCCTGCAGTTCAAACGCTTATTGAAACCTTTATCCGTTTGGAAAAGGAAAACGAAGGTATCGTAAAGAGTGGTAGAACTCACCTTCAAGACGCAACGCCTATTAAGTTCAGCCAAGAAATAAGCGGTTGGAGATCTAGTTTGGAACGCGACGTTGAACTTCTAAAGTCTGCCGTTAAACCGCTTGCAGAACTTGCTCTCGGTGGCACTGCAGTTGGTACGGGGCTCATCGCGCCCAAGGGCTTTGACACCTTGGTAGCAGAAAAGGTTTCTGAAATCACGGGTAAAAAGTTCGTTACGGCAGGTAATAAATTCCACGCTCTTACGAGTAAAGACGAACTCGTTTTCGCTCACGGCGCAATAAAGGCTCTCGCTTGCGATATGATGAAGATTGCAAACGACGTGCGTTGGCTTGCAAGCGGCCCGCGTGACGGGTTGGGCGAAATCTTTATTCCCGAAAACGAACCAGGCTCTTCCATTATGCCCGGCAAGGTAAACCCAACTCAATGCGAAGCGGTTACCATGGTTGCCGTTCAGGTAATGGGTAACGACGTTGCAGTTTCAATGGCTGCGTCACAAGGCAACTTTGAATTAAACGTATTTATGCCCGTATGTATCTATAACTTCTTGCAATCGGCAAGACTTTTGGCAGAAGCAATCGTATCTTTCGATCTCAACTGCGCAGTAGGTATTACCGCTAACAAGGAAAAGATGCATCACAATCTTCACAACTCGCTTATGCTAGTAACCGCGCTCAATCCTTATATCGGATATGAAAACGCGGCTAAGACTGCAAAGAAAGCATACAAGGATAACATTTCGCTTAAAGAAGCGTGCGTGGAACTCGGTTTCCTTACCGCTGAAAAGTTTGACGAAGTGTTCCACCCCGAACAAATGGTATAGGAGAAAACAAATGAAAGTAAGTTATTATCCCGGTTGTACGTTAAGAACTAAAGCAAAAGACCTTGACGTTTACGCTCGTAAGGTTGCAGAAGCGCTTGGCGTTACCTTAGAAGAAATTGAAAACTGGCAATGTTGCGGTGGCGCGTTTACGACTAGTACTGATGAAATTGCAACCAAACTTTCTTCGGTGCGCGCGCTAAAAGAAGCAAAGGCTAAAGGTCAACCCCTTTTAACCGTTTGCTCTGCCTGCCACAACGTAATTAAGCAAACTAACGACGCTATGAAGAACAACGCGGAATTTGCGTCCAAGGCAAACAACTATATGGCTGAAGACCCTTATCAAGGGGAAGCCGAAGTTGTTCACTACCTTGAACTTCTTCGCGATAAAGTAGGTTTTGATAAACTTAAAGAAAAGGTGGTTAAACCTTTAACGGGCAAAAAGATTGCCGCTTACTACGGCTGTTTGCTTCTTCGCCCTGGTAAAGTAATGGCTATGGACGACCCCGAAAACCCGACTATTATGGAAGATATGATTAAGGCTATCGGTGGCGAACCCGTAGTTTACGCTTACAGAAACGAATGTTGCGGTGGTTATATCGCTATGGAAGATAAGGCGTCTGCAAAGGCGAAGAGTAGCAAGGTAACCGAAAACGCAAAGGGCAAGGGCGCGGAAGTAATAGTAACCGCTTGTCCGCTATGTCTTTACAATTTGAAAAAGAACGGGACGGAAATTCCCGTAGTATATTTTACCGAATTGCTTGCAGAAGCGCTCGGCATAAAGGAGTAGAAAATGGAAAATTCCAAAGAGAACATGATTCAGGAAATCGTTCGTCGTAGTGGAGTTAACCCGAGAAAATGTATGAAATGCGGAAAATGCTCGGGAACTTGCCCTGCGTACGACGAAATGGAATATCATCCCCACCAGTTCGTTTACATGGTGGAAACGGGGGATATCGAACCGCTTTTGAAGTCCAAGTCCATTTACAAGTGTTTGACTTGCTTTGCTTGTGTGGAAAGATGTCCGCGTGGCGTAGAGCCTGCTAAACTTATCGAAGCCGTAAGACTTTCGGTAGTAAGGGAACAAGGCGCTAACCACTTAAAAGCAGATCAAATCCCTGAACTTTTAGACGAAGACTTGCCACAACACGCCATCGTTACAGCACTTAGGAAATACAGCAAATAAAGGAGAATACAGATGCAAAGAATAGGAGTATTCGTTTGTTGGTGTGGTAGTAATATCGCAGGCACGGTTGACGTTAAAGCCGTTGCCGAAGCGCTCAAAAACGAGCCGGGCGTAGTTTTATCCACCAACTATCAATATATGTGTTCGCAAGCAGGTCAAGAAATGATTAAGGAAGCCATTAAGGAACATAAACTTACGGGCTTGGTAATCTGCTCTTGCTCGCCGAGAATGCACGAAGGCACGTTTAGAAAGACCGCGCAAGCTGCGGGCATCAACCCGTATATGGTTGAAATCGCAAATATTCGTGAACAATGTTCTTGGATACATAAGGATATGGCTACGGGTACGGAAAAGGCAATCGTTCTCGGTAGAACGGCTATCGCAAAGGTTAACCTTAACGCCCCCCTTACCGCAGGTGAAAGCCCCGTTACCAAACGCGCGCTCGTTATCGGCGGCGGTATAGCAGGTATTCAAACTGCTTTGGATATTGCTGATGCAGGTTTTGAAGTTGATATCGTGGAAACTAAGCCTACTATCGGTGGTAAAATGGCGCAGATAGATAAGACTTTCCCGACGCTTGACTGCGCGGCTTGTATTCTTACGCCTAAGATGGTTGACGTTGCTCAACACGAAAAGATTAAAATTTATTCGTATAGCGAAGTTGTAGATATCAAGGGTTTCGTAGGTAACTTCGACGTTACTATTAAGAAGAAAGCCCGCTACGTAAAGGAAGACGTTTGTACGGGTTGTGGTCTCTGTACCGAAAAATGTCCGCAGAAGAAAGTTCCCAACGAATTCAATCTCGGCATGGATAACCGCCGCGCAATCTATATTCCGTTTGCGCAAGCAGTTCCTAAGGTTGCTACCATAGACGCTAACTATTGTACTATGCTTAAAACGGGCAAGTGCGGGGTATGTTCTAAGGTATGTACGGCAAAGGCTATCGACTATTCGCAAAAAGACGAATTCGTTGAACAAAAGTACGGCGCAATCGTTGCCGCTACCGGCTTTAATCCTATAAGTATGGATAAGTTTGACGAATACGCTTACAGTCAGTCTAAAGACGTTATCACTTCACTTGAATTTGAACGTCTTATGAACGCTGCCGGTCCTACCGCAGGTAAACTTCTTCGCCCGTCAGACGGCAAGCACCCCGAAAAAATCGTTTTCGTTCAATGCGTTGGTTCACGTTGCTCGGCTTGCGCTGAAAAGGGAAAGGAATACTGCTCTAAAATTTGTTGTATGTACACGGCAAAGCACGCAATGCTTACCCGTGATAAATATCCGGATACCGACGTTACCGTTTTCTATATCGACGTAAGAACGCCTGGTAAGAACTTTGACGAGTTCTACCGTCGCGCAGTTGAAGAATACGGCGTACATTATATAAAAGGTATGGTTGGTAAGATTTCGCCTGAAGGGGATAAACTTATGGTAAGAGCATCCGACCTTCTTGCGAATAAACAGATAAATATGCAAGCCGACTTGGTTGTTTTGGCGGCGGCAATAGAACCCGATAAGTCTGCAAGACCTTTGGCAACAATGCTTACCGCAAGTATGGATACCAACGACTTCTTTACCGAAGCGCACCCCAAACTTCGTCCTGTAGAAAGTCCTACGGCGGGCGTGTTCCTTTCCGGTTGTTGCCAAGGTCCGAAAGATATTCCCGAAACGGTATCTCAAGCGGGCGCTGCGGCTGCTAAGGTTATAGGTCTTCTCGCTAAAGATAAACTTACGGGTAACCCGTGCGTTGCGCAGTCTGACGAAATGATGTGTAACGGCTGTTCGTCTTGTGAAAAGGTTTGCCCGTACGGCGCAATCACTTACGCAGATAAAGAATTCCGTGGGCCAAACAGAACTACGCTTATTCGTAGGGTGGCTCAAGTTAACGAAGCAATCTGTCAAGGTTGCGGATGTTGTACGGTTGTTTGTCCTTCGGGCGCTATGGACCTTAAGGGCTTTGCAAGTAAACAAATTATGGCGGAGGTTGACGCAATATGCAAGTAAACGGATATAAACCAAAAATCGTAGCGTTCTGTTGTAACTGGTGTTCTTACGCCGGCGCAGACCTTGCAGGTAGCAACCGCTTGGCATATCCTGCAGAAGTAAAAATTATAAGAGTACCTTGTTCCTGTCGTGTAAATCCCATGTTCATACTTCGCGCGTTTCAGCGTGGGGCAGACGGGGTAATCCTTTGTGGTTGCCACCCTGGCGACTGCCACTACACTTCGGGTAACTATTATACAAGACGTAGAATGGCGCTTTTGTTCTCTATGCTCGATTATCTCGGCATTGAAAGAGAACGTACTCGCGTAGAGTGGGTATCCGCTGCGGAAGGCGCAAAATTCGCGGCTACTATGAACGACTTTGCCGAAAAGGTCGCTTCTCTCGGCGAAAATAAAAGACTGGAGGATTTAAGATGCAAAAAATAACGCGTGATTTGCTTATCGAAAAGGCAGAAAAACTTTTATCCGACGGTGTAGTTAACAGAGTTCTCGGTTGGAAGAAAGGTGAATTTTCTTACGACGTAACTCCCGCCGTTTTCGCTAGCGCAGAAGAAATGAAGAAAGATTTCGTTTTCGGTGATTTCTCGGGCGCGAACTTCTCTAAATATTTGATTAAAGAAACCCGTAAGGGTGAAGGCAAGATTTTAGTTTTCTTAAAACCTTGCGACACTTACAGTTTTAACCAACTTCTTACCGAACACCGTTTCGATAAGGAAAAGGTTTACGCTATCGGTATTCCTTGCGACGGAATGATAGATTTAACTAAACTTAAAGAACTTGCTGGCGACGGCATTATCTCGGTTGACGATTCCACCGACCAAATAAAGGTAGAAACTCTTTACGACGGCGTTAAGGCTATCGACAAGAAAGACCTTTTGCAAGAACGTTGCGTAAACTGCAAGAGTAAAAAACACGTTTATTACGACGAACTTATCGGCGAAGAAGGCGAGGTTTTAGATAGTAACCGTTTTGACGAAGTTGCAAAGTTAGAAGCAATGTCGGCAGACGAAAGATTTGCTTTCTGGCAGAACGAACTTTCCCGTTGTATCCGTTGTAACGCTTGCCGTGACGTTTGCCCTGCTTGTACTTGTGAAAAGTGCGTGTTCGGCAACCCCAACTCTGGCGTAGAAAACAAGGCTATTTCCGATAGTTTTGAAGAAAAGATGTTCCACATCATTCGCGCCTTCCACGTTGCAGGTCGTTGCACTGACTGCGGTGAATGTTCAAGGGTTTGTCCGCAAAATATTCCCTTACATCTTTTGAACCGTAAGTTCATTAAAGATATTAACAGTTTCTACGGCGATTATCAGGCTGGCGAAAAAGAAGGCAGTCGCGCTCCGCTAGTAAACTATACCAAGGAAGATATTGAACCTTCCGATGCAGTTAACAGGGGGGATAAGTAATATGCGTAAAGTATCATTATCTAATATAGACAAGTTCTTCGCTTTGATTTCTGAAAATGCTAAACTCTATATTCCCGTTGACGGTAAGAACGGCATTGCGTCATTTAAACTTTGGGAAGAAGGCGTTCAACTAAGCAACGCTTTGAATACCACTAGAAGTGCAAAAGACTTTTTCTTTCCGCAGACGGAAAACCTTATGGAATTCAAAACCGAAGGCAAAAACATTGAAATTATCGATACTAGGTCGGAAAAAGAAGATTTCGTAATCTTCGGCGTTCGCGGTTGCGACGTTAAGAGTTTTGAAATTCTCGATAGAGTATTCTTATCTGAACCCGTTGATAGTTATTACGCTTCTAGAAGAGAAAAAGGGGTTATCATTTCGCTAGCGTGCGGTAAGCCTGCCGAAACTTGTTTCTGTAAGACTTTCGGTATCGACCCCGCATCTCCCGCAGGCGATATCACCGCTTGGAAGACGGCTACCGATTTGTATCTACAAGCAAACACCGAAAAGGGTGAAACGCTATTAAATAAGGTTTCTTCTATTACAGAAGACGCTGATAACAAAGCGGTTGAAGAACAAAAGAAAGCAATTTCCGCTATAATGGACAAACTTCCGCTTAAAGATCTTACTACCGACAAGTTCGGCGCGGGTAAAACCAAAGAATATTTTGACGATCCTGCTTGGGATGAACTTTCTTCTCATTGCTTGGGTTGTGGAACTTGTACTTTCGTTTGCCCGACCTGTCAATGTTACGACGTTAAGGACTTTAACACGGGTAAAGGCGTTAAGCGTTTCAGATGTTGGGACTCTTGTATGTATAGCGATTTCACTTTGATGGCGCACGGCAACTCAAGACTTTCGCAAAAAGAACGTTTCCGTCAAAGATTTATGCACAAACTCGTGTACTATCCCGATAATAACGACGGTATGTTCAGTTGCGTAGGTTGCGGTCGTTGCTTGGCAAAGTGCCCGATTTCAATGAATATCGTAAAAGTTATGAAAACTCTCGGAGGTAAAGAAAATGAATAACGAAACTTTAATTCCGAAACTCGGCGTGATAACGGATATAAGACAAGATACGCCGGATATTAAAACTTTCAGAGTAGTTTCGCCAGAAGGCAAAAAACTCTTTGAACACCACCCCGGTCAATGCGCAATGGTTTCAATCCCCGGCGTAGGCGAGGCAATGTTCTCTATCACTTCTTCTCCCACGAATACCGAATTTATGGAATTCTCGATTAAGAAGTGCGGTTGTTTAACCACTTGGTTACATCAAGCAGAAGTCGGTCAACAAGTTACCGTTCGCGGACCTTACGGAAATCCTTGTCCGGTTGACGACGTGTTTGCAGGCAAAGACCTTTTGTTCGTTGCAGGTGGCGTTGGTTTAGCCCCCTTGCGTTCGGTAATTAACTATTGCAGACATTACCGTGATAGATACGGCAAAATAGATATCGTTTACGGTTCGAGAAGTAAAGACGACCTTTTAGATTATCAAGAAATAATCAACGAATGGGCAACCGACGAAGGCGTTAACGTTCACTTAACTATCGACCGTGAACAAGAAGGCTGGGACGGGCACGTTGGTTTCGTTCCCAACTACGTTAAGGAACTCGGCTTTGATACAAACAAGATAGCAGTTCTTTGCGGTCCGCCGATAATGATTAAGTTCACGCTTGAAGGGCTTCGCTCGTTAGGGTTTGAAAAGACGCAAGTTTACACCACGCTCGAACTTCGTATGAAGTGTGGCGTAGGTAAGTGCGGTAGATGTAACGTAGGTTCTAAATACGTATGTAAAGACGGTCCGGTATTCCGTTTCGACCAACTCGATGAATTGCCGAATGAATATTGATATAAGGAGAAAACACAAATGGAAAATAAAGTTAACGTTTTTTTGTTTGGTAAAAAGTATGAAGTTCCCGAAAGCCTTACTATTATGAAGGCTATGGAATATGCAGGCTACCAACTCGTTCGTGGTTGTGGTTGCAGAAACGGTTTCTGTGGCGCTTGCTCTACCATTTACCGTATTAAAGGGGATAGGGAATTGCACGCTTGCTTGGCTTGCCAAACTAAAGTTGAAGACAATATGTACGTTGCAACCCTTCCGTTCTTCCCGCTCGTAAAACAAGTTTACGATATTGAAAAGGTTAAACCGAGCGAACAGATTATGATGCAGTTGTATCCGGAAATTTACGCTTGTATCGGTTGTAACGCTTGTACTAAGGCTTGTACCCAGTCGCTTAACGTAATGCAGTATATCGCTTACGCTCAACGCGGTGAATACGACAAGTGCGCAGAAGAATCTTTCGACTGCGTAATGTGTGGCGTATGTTCTTCCCGTTGCCCCGCAGGCATATCTCATCCGCAGGTTGCTGAACTTGCTCGTCGTCTTTACGGCAAGTATATGGCGCCCGAATCCAAACACCTTTTGGAAAGAGTTAAGGAAATTGAAGACGGCAAGTACAAAGAACTTATCGAAACGCTTATGAATAAGCCTATCGAAGAACTTAAAGAACTCTATAACAATAGAGAAATCGAAAAGTAGGAGGGTGTTATGTATAAATATACCGAAGAACAGTTGGCTTCAATGAAAAAGGTTGAAGCTACCAGACAAGAAAGACTTGAAAAACTTTTCGGCAGAATGAGCGCCGATGAAAAACAACAAGTATTAAAGGAAAATCACCCCGACTACATAGAATCGGCTTACGAAAACCTTAAAGTAGGTCCGAACAAGGGTGGCAAAGTTCTACACGAACTCGCAGACCTTTTACAAGGCAAATCTAGAGTGTTAGATATGGATATCGACCTTTCTAAACCCGATTACGACGTTGACGTTTTGGTTATCGGTGGTGGTGGCGCAGGTTCTTCTGCTGCTATTGAAGCAGATAACAAGGGCGCAAAGGTTATGATGGTTACCAAACTTCGTATAGGTGACGCAAACACCATGATGGCAGAAGGTGGTATTCAGGCTGCAGATAAGCCCAACGATAGCCCTGCTATTCACTATCTCGATGCTTTTGGTGGCGGTCACTTCGCTGCTAAGCACGAACTTCTTTACAAATTAGTTAACGACGCTCCCGACGCTATTAAGTGGCTTAACGAACTCGGCGTTATGTTCGATAAAGATGCTGACGGCACCATGGTTACCACTCACGGTGGCGGTACTTCTAGAAAGCGTATGCACGCTTGTAAGGACTATTCGGGCGCAGAAATTATGAGAACTCTTCGTGACGAAGTGTTAAACCGTGGTATTCCGGTTATCGACTTTACTTCGGCTATCGAACTTATTAAAGATACCGAAGGCAAGGTTGCGGGCGCAGTTTTAATGAATATGGAAACTAAGGACATCTACGTTGCAAAGGCTAAAACGGTTATTATTGCAACGGGTGGCGCAGGCAGATTACACTATCAAGGTTTCCCAACATCTAACCACTACGGCGCTACTGCCGACGGTTTGGTTTTGGGTTACAGAGCAGGCGCTAAACTTCTTTACGCAGATACTTTACAATATCACCCCACGGGCGTTGC
>JAFTIK010000009.1 GCA_017456945.1 Clostridia bacterium | reverse complement strand
TTCAAAAGATAAAAACTTGTGGCATTTATCCCACGAAGGTTTGGATTTAGAAGATACGGGTAACGAACCTACTTACGAAAAGAAAGGTTTCTTGGAAATGGGCGTTTCACCCATAAACGCGCCCGACAAGCCCACCTACGTTGAAATAGATTTCGTTCAAGGCGTGCCCGTTGCTCTTAACGGCGAAAAGATGAGCGCTAAAAACATTATTTTAGAACTCAACAAACTCGGCGGGGCAAACGGTATCGGTATTTTAGATATAGTTGAAAACCGTCTCGTTGGTATGAAATGCCGTGGCGTTTACGAAACCCCTGGTGGCGCAATTCTTTACAAAGCGCACAGCGTTTTAGAAACCCTTTGCCTTGACAAGATAACCATGCACGAAAAACAAAAACTCGCTATCACTTACGGCGAACTCGTATATAACGGGCAATGGTTTACCCCCTTGCGTGAAGCGCTTGCCGCTTTCGTTGACAAAACGCAAGAAAAGGTTAACGGTAAAGTACGCCTTAAACTCTACAAAGGCAATATGATTAACGCCGGCGTATGGAGTCCCAACTCGCTTTATAGCGAAGAAATTGCAACGTTTGGCGAAAGCGATTACAATCAAGCGGACGCAGACGGATTTATCAACCTTTTCGGTCTTCCCATTAAGGTTGCAGCAATGGTAAATAAAGACAACAAATAATAAAAGGAAAAAATTTCTCGTCCTGCACGGGTTTCCGAGCAGGACGAAAAGTGTTTAAAAACGGAGAAAAATTATGGCAAAAATGTGGAGCGGTCGCACGGACGGCGTTACCGATAAAATTGCAGACGACTTTAACTCGTCGATAAAATTCGATTGCAGAATGTATAAGCAAGATATTCTCGGCAGTATGGCGCACGCGTCTATGCTCGGCGCAAAGAATATCATTTCTCAAGCTGATGCAGATACTATTATCGACGGTTTGGAAGGCATTTTATCCGATATTGAGAGCGGTAAACTCGCAATCGATTATTCTCAAGAAGATATTCATATGTTCGTTGAACAAGTTCTTACCGAAAGAATAGGCGATACGGGCAAGAAACTTCACACCGCGCGTAGCAGAAACGACCAAGTTGCGCTTGATATGAAGATGTATTTGCGCGACCAGACCAAAGAAATTATTGAAAAGGTTAAAAAACTTCTTTTTGCCGTCGTTGAAAAGGCCGAAGAAAACAAGAGTACGATAATGCCCGGCTATACCCATTTACAAAGGGCGCAACCCATAACTTTCGGGCATCACTTGTTGGCTTACGCAATGATGCTTCTTCGTGATATAGATAGATTTAACGCTAATCTAGTTCGTCTAGACGTTTGCCCGATAGGCAGTTGCGCTTTGGCGGGTACGACTTACGACACGGATAGGGTTATGGAAGCAAATAGTCTTGGCTTTTCCGATATAAGTAAGAATAGTATCGACGGGGTTTCGGATAGAGATTTCTGTTTAGATTTCTTATCTTCTACGTCAACTTTAATGATGCACCTTTCAAGGTTTTCCGAAGAAATTATTCTTTGGTCTAGTTGGGAATTTAAGTTCGTAGAACTTTCCGACGCGTTTACGACAGGCTCTTCCATTATGCCACAGAAAAAGAACTCGGATATGGCTGAACTCGTTCGTGGTAAAACGGGTAGGGTGTTCGGCGAACTTATGGCGCTTTTAACAACCCTTAAAGGTTTACCCCTTGCGTATAACAAAGATATGCAAGAAGATAAAGAAGGGGTTTACGACGCTATAGATACCGTTAAGATGTGTTTAGACGTGTTTGCGCCTATGGTTGCAAGTATGAAAGTTCTTAAAGATAATATGCTTTCTGCAGCGCAAAAAGGGTTTATAAACGCCACCGACCTTGCAGACTATATGGTTAAGAAAGGTATGCCTTTTAGAACGGCGTATAAAATTTCTGGTAAGATAGTTGCTTACTGCATACAAAACGGCAAGGTTTTAGAAACGCTTTCTTTAGATGAGTATAAGTCTTTCGACCAAACCTTTGAGCAAGACGTTTTTGAAGAAATTAGCCTTAAAACTTGCGTAGAAAAAAGAATTTCCAAGGGTGGCACTTCCCCCAAGTCAGTAGAAGAACAGATAGATTACGTTAAAGGTAAATTAGAAAATGTATAAAATATTTATAGACGGTAGCGCAGGCACTACGGGGCTTAAAATAGTTGACCGTCTTTCCAAAAGAAAGGATATAGAACTTATAAAACTCTCTGAAGAATTGAGAAAGGATATTAACGCTAGAAAACAAGCGATAAACTCTTCCGACTTGACCTTTTTATGCTTGCCAGACGTTGCGTCTATCGAAGCCGTTTCTCTCGTTGAAAATGCTAACGTAAAGATTATAGATACTTCTACGGCGCACAGAACAAACGACGGTTGGGAATACGGTTTCCCCGAACTTCAGGGTAGGCGAGAAAGAATTGCAAACGCCAAGCGCATTGCAAACCCAGGTTGCCACGCAAGCGGTTTTATAGCCCTTATCGACCCGTTAGTTAAGGCTAATGTAATTGATAAAAACCTTGCTCTTTCTTGTTTTTCCATAACCGGTTACACGGGTGGTGGAAAGAAGATGATTGCAGAGTATCAATCGGAAGATATGCCGACCTTATATAGCGCGCCAAGGCAGTACGGGCTTACCCAAGCGCATAAACACTTACCCGAAATGTGCAAGGTTACTGGGCTTAATAACTTGCCCGTATTCTGCCCGATAGTAGCGCCTTTTGCCCAAGGTATGGAAGTTACCGTTCCATTGTTTGGTAAAGACGTTAAAGGTGGAATAGACAAGGTAAAAGAGATTTACGCTAAAGTTTACGATGGCAAGATAGTTCACTACGACGAAAATACAGACGAGAACGGGTTTATTTCGGCTAACGCGTTTAGTGGAAAAGACGATATGCAGATAGCAGTATTCGGCAACCAAGATAGAATGCTTTTAGTTGCTAGGTTTGACAATTTAGGAAAGGGCGCTTCGGGCGCGGCAATACAAAATATGAATATTATGCTCGGCGTAGATGAAACTACGGGGCTTGAATTTTAAGTTAAGGAAATATATCAAATGAAGATTATAAAAGGTAGCGTTTGCGCGGCTAAAGGTTTTAAGGCAAACGGAATACATTGCGGAATTAGGCACAACAAAATCAAAAGGGATTTATCGCTAATAGTTAGCCAAACGGTTTGCACGGCAGCGGCTGTTTACACTACGAATTTAGTAAAAGGCGCGCCCTTAAAGGTTACCAAAGCGCACTTATCTAACGGCAAAGCGCAAGCGATAATTTGCAATAGCGGAAACGCTAACACTTGTAACGCTAACGGCATTGAAATTGCCGAACAAATGAGCGTGCTAGTAGCAAACGGCGTTAATATTAACGCAAACGACGTAGTAGTAGCGTCAACGGGTGTTATAGGTCAACCCCTAAATATAGACCCCATTAAAAACGGCTTGCCCGAACTTATTAACGGCTTGTCTGAAGATGGTGACGGGGTTGCCGCAGAAGGCATTATGACCACGGATACCGTTAGAAAGGAAGTTGCCGTTGAGTTTACTATAGGTGGCAAAACCTGCCGTATCGGGGGTATAGCAAAGGGTAGTGGTATGATACACCCAAATATGGCAACCATGCTCGTGTTCATTACCACCGACGTAAATATTAGTTCGGAAATGCTAAAAAAAGCCCTTTCTAGCGACATAAGAGAAACCTTTAATATGATTAGCGTTGACGGGGATACTTCTACCAACGATATGGTTGTAGTTCTTGCAAACGGTATGGCTGAAAATACAGAGATTACTTCTGACGGCGAAGACTTTAACGAGTTTATGAAAGCGCTTAACACGGTAAACGTTCATCTTTGTCAGATGATAGCGTCTGACGGGGAAGGGGCAACAAAACTTCTAGAATGTTCAGTAGTAGGCGCAAAAACGCTTGACGACGCTAAAAAGACTGCTAAGAGCGTAGTTTGTTCTAGCCTATTAAAGGCGGCAATGTTCGGCGCTGATGCTAACTGGGGCAGGGTGCTTTGCGCAATCGGTTATAGTGGCGCTAACGTGAACGTTGAAAAGGTTGACCTTGCGTTCTGTTCTGTAAAAGGCAGTATAGAAGTTTGTAAAAACGGTTCTGGCGTAGAGTTTAGCGAAGAAAAGGCTAAAGAAATTCTTCTTGAAGATAAGATAGAAATACAAGTAAACCTTAACGACGGGGAATACTCTTCTAAGGCGTGGGGTTGCGATTTAACTTACGACTACGTAAAGATTAACGGGGATTACCGTACCTAAGGAGTAATTATGAATAAAGATTTTTCTAACGCGCAAAGGGCGGAAGTGTTGACCCAAGCGCTACCTTACATAAAACAATATAA
>JAFTIK010000054.1 GCA_017456945.1 Clostridia bacterium | reverse complement strand
TTCATAACGCCTTTGAAAAGGTCGTTCATAAGGGCCATTGCTTCAGAAGTTTCCATCCAGTTATTGATGGGAGCAGAGTCTTCTTTCTTTTTAGAACAGATAAAGGTTCTGCCTTCTACTCTAGCAACGTCGTTAACGGTGGTACGGTGGAGATAGCAACCGGGAAGTTTTTCCTGATTGAGTTTGATGAGAATATTCTCTTCAACTGCTTGTTTACGGAAAGCTTCGAGTTGTTCTTCGCTACCGTCAACCCAAACGATATTATCGGGTTGGCAAAGTTCTTTGGTTTCGTTGATGAAGTCTAAAACTTTTTTGTTGGTCGTCATAATAATTCTCCTTATGTATATTTCGGTTTACTCCGATATTTTGACGATTTGTGCTATAAACCCCAACATTAAGGTTTACGCGCGATATTTTTACGGAAAGACGAACTCGTTACAGACGCTACAATCTTTCCTGCCTGAATAAATTTCATCTTATCGCATTTTAAGTATAACATAACTTTTGTCAAAAGTAAAATTAAAATATAAAATATTTTTTACTTTTTATTGCATTTTTATTATAATTTTTTTACTTTTTAAGACACGCCCTACCCGTTTTCGACTTTTTTAGTCTTTTATCTTGTTTTTATATATTTTTTCGCCGTCCTTAATATATTAGTATTAAACTATTAAATATGTTACGCGCGAGGGGTTTTTATGGCTTTTCAAAAAACTTTGCTCTTTATAAAACAGGTTTCCGACGGGTTTTCCCCGTCGAGCAAGCCCTTTTCGGGTATTTTAAGGGTGGAAACTGATGGCGACACTACCGACTTGTACCTTTCGGTAGTAAATTCTAGCGCTCTTTCGGGTGTGGAATATTCCCTTTTTATTTCCGACGGCAAAACTTTTTTGCTTTTCCCTTTGGGCGCTCGCCCAACGAATTTTAAAAAGACTTGCGACTTTTGCATTGAGAATTCTTTAATTTTTAGCGCAATCGTTGCCGTTAAAGACGGAATACCCGTTACAGTTGCGTTTGGCAAGACGGAAAAATCTACCGTTACCCTTTCCGACGCTAGAAAACTAGTTGCCGATAAATTCTTAAAAGAGCGAAAAACTTGCCCCGTTCAAGATTTAGAGCAAAAAATAGACACCCCACCCACGCAAGCCTACGACGACGAAGCCGTGGCTACCGAAAACTATTTTGAACTTGAAGAAAGCCTTAACGCAAGGCTTTCGGCGTTAAAGGAGTGGAATAATGCAGACTTACGGTTGGAAAATGGCGATACTACTTGCGCAAATAAAGAAGAAAAAGAAGAAAAACCGAGTGACGCTTGCCAAGTTCAAAATGAAACGAACGCTAACCAACGCCAAGAAGATAGCAAAAGACCCTTTTACCTATCCGTGCAAACCGAACTAAACGCACTATTCGCTCGCTTTTCGCTTGACGATCGGCTTAACGGCCTTTTCCCCGATAGCCGTTGGGTAAAAATCCCCTACTCTAAAGATAAATACTATATCGTTGGCGAAATAAGAGAAAAGGGGCAAAGCAAATACATCTGCTACGGTGTGCCCGCCACCTATTCCCCTAATCCACCCAAAGAATTAAAGGGCTACTGCTCTTTTATACCCCTTTCTATATTCGATATGCACGGCGAAGGGTTTTGGATGATGTTTCAATCATCCCTTACTGGCGAGTGTGTTACGGGGAAATAGATAATTGTTTCATTTAAAAACACCAAGCCCGTCGCAATATTGCGACGGGCTTGGTGTAACTTTATTATATAGAAGGTTGTATGAGCGTGCTATTTAGAAAAGAAGGCTACGCCGACAGCGCCTGGGCCTACGTGCGTGCCGATTGTTGCGCCGATAGCGTAAACGGGAACTTCTTTTACTTGATTTTCCCACAAGTGCGAGCTATCTTTAATATATTTATCTAACATAGTTCTATCTAGCCCCGAATAGATTGCGCCGAAAGGCATAGTAAAATCTATTCCACCCTTTTCGGCAACTATTTTATTTAATAGATTATTGCCCTTTTTAGAGCCCATTGCTTTGCCTATCATTTTAACCTTGCCATCTACCATAGCAACCACGGGTTTAATGGATAGTAAAGTGCCTGCGATAGCCGTGGCAGAAGATATTCTACCACCCTTTCTTAAATATTCTAAAGTATCAATAACAGCCATTATGCAAATTTTTTCTTTTACCCTATCTAGTTCGGTTGCTATTTCTTTTGCAGTTTTGCCTTCTTTTGCAAGCCTTAAAGCGTAAAGGGCAATCACTCTTTCGCCCGCCGCCGCGCTCAAACTATCCACAACGAAAACCTTGCCGTTAAACTTTTTTGCGCAAAGAGTAGCGCTTGCGTTAGTTGCCGATAGTTTAGAAGATAGGGTTATAAGCACAACTTCGTCACCCTTATTTACTATAGGCTGCAAAACTTCTTCAAACCTAAACTCAGAAATTTGGCTAGTTTTAGGCAATTCCCTATTCTCTATAAGTTTTTCGTAAAACTCGGTTGGGGTAATATCTTGCCAGTCTAAAAATTCTTGCGTGCCGAAAGTTACCACCATAGGTATTACTTGTATCCCTAATTGCTCGCCTTCTTCTACAGATATATCACTCGCTGAATCTATAACTATTTTTACTGCCAGATTTATTTCCTTTTTTTGAGATGTTGTAAAATCAACAAGTTGAATTATAGCATAAAGCAAAGTTAAAGTCAACGGTTTAGCAAATAAAAAACCACCCGAAAAATTCGGGTGGAAAATCTTTTTTTAAGCGCCTAAAATTTCTTTTGCAATTTCGGGCGGAATACAACTTGCGTCTTTTAAGTCCGTTTGTTTTATATCTAATTGTTTACATATGGTTGCCAAAACCTTACCACCGAGAAGTTTTACACCATTTTCGGTGTTAAAGTGGGTCATATCGCTACGGCAGTCGTCGGGGATATTTTTGGTTAGTTCGTAAAGGTCTAAAATAGCCGTGTCCGATTTGCTTAACGCGGAAACAGCCGTTTGGTTAAAGGCTTCTATATCTGCGTTTTTACGGTAAAGATTGCCCGTGTATTTTTCTTCTTGAACGTTAGTACTAGTTGCGAACACCACTTTGGCGTTGGGGAAAACGCGCCTAATATACCCGTCAAGCCTTTTTATCATAACCCCGTAAGTATCTATGGGCGTAAGTGTATTATCGTCGCCAACTAACCTAACCACGTCCCAAAGCCCAGCGTTCCAAACGACCAAATCAACGCTAGAAGGAATACCTTCTTCGCCAACCCAACTGCGCAAATAGCGCATTAGGTTAAAGGTAAATTTACAGTTATCTTTGGGCGAATAAACTTCTGCAACCCCTTCTAAACTATCCTTAACGTATTTTTCATAACCAATGCGAATTGAATCGCCAAGCAACGCTACTTTTTTCATAATTTTACCTTCTTTACCTTGTTTATTATAATTATACAAAAAACCTTTGCAGAAATCAAGCCCGCAAAGGTTTTAATTTTATTTTCCGAAAAACACTTCTCCGTTCGTGCCGTAAAAAATATCTTCCTTACCAGAAATCAACTTACACAAGTCTTCAAACTTTTGGTAGTTTATATCGTCCATATCAAACTCGTAAGTATGCCCCCAAATATAGAAGATTTTGGGCGTATCCGTTTTGAGAGATATAAACTCTTTTGCAAGTTCTATCATCTTGTCGTATTCTTTCATATGAATAGTTGGGTTAAACCTTAAAAGGTCGGTTTGTGGCTCAAAGTTATAGGTGGAAATAACCGTTCTTGCAAGTTTTACTTTGGTCTTTTTATCCAACACGCCAACCACCCTATCGTCAACGTAACCGCAAGGGTACGCCATAACTTGAACGGGCTTGCCCCCCAAACGCTCTAAATTTTTTCTGTCTTCTTCTACCTGCCAAACTATGCAAGACTCGGGCAGTTTGGTTAAATCTGCGTGGGTAAGGGTATGAACGCCAAGTTCGTGATTTTTATATAGCGAAATTGCTTCTTCAGGGGTAATAATAGTGCGTTCTATTATTCTGCCGTCGGTAGGCATGGTATAAGGGAACTCTAGCCCAAACTTTGCAGAATTAAGGTTAAAAGTGCCTTTTAGCCCGTATTTATTTAATATTTCCACACATCTTTTGTCTTGTTGAACACCGTCGTCAAAACTAAAAGTTATCGCTTTATTTTTTCCGTTCCACATAAAATTACTCTTCCTACTTATTAAAATTTTCTAGCATAAACTCTAAATCGCTTACGTATCTTTGGGTAACCTTTTCTATATTTTCGGGATTAGATATATCTATCTCGCCGTCTTTTGTATAAAACTTATCTCCTTTAGGCAAATCTTTTAGAAGTCTTTCAATTTCACCAACGAAATATTCTTGGTTTATTTTTTTAGGTGCGCCCAAAAGTTTTACAAAATTTTCACGATAAATTTTATCTCTTATTTTTTTATCTAATTTAACACCCTTAAAGGTTTGGTCAATATACTTATGTTCGGTATTCGTTTCTAACATTTGGCGAACAAATTTAGGTCTGCGGTTAAACGCAATTTCCCAGTTCTCATCTTTAGGAAAAGCGTAAAAATCCGTACCGTAAACTATTCTGTCTTGGTGCTTTTCAAAAAACATTAGCCACCTATCCCAGTCTTTAGACATATTTATTAGTTGCTCGCCCCCTGGCGTTAAGTCGAAAAAGGTGTTTTCAAAACCTAAAAACCTTTCCGCTTCGGTTATATCGTAAGACATAAACCCAAAATGCGCAAGCCCGAATTTTAATTTTGGGTGCTTTTCTAGCACTTTGAAAACTTCGTCAGTCAACTGCTTTTTAGAAGGAAACCCGTCGCAATAAGTGCGCCCCAACGCCTTTGCGTCTTCACTTGCCGTTTCCATTGCCCAACTGCCTTCGGGGTCGGCAACGTGCATAATAATAGGCGTTTTACTTTCTTCAAGATAATCGTAAAACTTGTCGTAAACTTTATCGTTTAGCGCCCGCCCCAACGCTCGACTTAAGGTCGGGTGACCTTCAAGCATTTTTATTCCGTCGAAACCCGCGTTTTTATATTCAACGGCTTGGTTATAATAAATCTCTACGCGCTCTTTATCGCTTATTTTTTCTTGCGGGTGAACGAGCCCTGCAAAAGCATAGCCGTTTGGCGAAAAGAACTTTTTTAAAAAAAGCCCTTTTACGTTTTGATTTGCGCTTAAAAACAATTTATCCTTGCCGTTTGCGTGATGTGGCAAACTTAAAAAACAAAACTTTTCCGTACCCGTTTTATTAAATTCTTCTGCAAAGATATTAACCATTTCTTGCATCGGCACGTCAAAACTGTAATGCACGTGTACGTCGTAAACCTTTTCCATTTTTTCACCTTAATATAAATCGTTTTGAATTAGCATTAGAGTAAAGCACGCCGACCAGTTATAGTCGATTATAGCGTGAACTTGTTTTCGCCAGTCGGGTGGGTTTATAGGCAAGCCCTTTCTTTGGCAAAGACAGGGAATAACCTTATCTTCGGGGTCGTAAAACTCGAATATCGTGCCTGACTTTTTATACCACTGATCCACCATTTTACGCGTTCTTTACCTTAAATCTTCGTCAAGCGCGTCGTATCCGTAGTTCTTTAAGCCTTTTATTATAAAATAGTTAAGGTTAAGCCATACCCCGCCACGCCACATATCGTTAGAATATGCCGGATGAGTTTGCGAAATGGTAGATATCGGATTTTTAGTCCACAAAAGTCGTTCGTCGGTAAGAACTTTAACCATCTTTTCCGCCTGCTCTTTGTTTGGTATATTTGCAAAAAGCGGAAAGAAACTTACGGGTGTTAAAACCTTAGAAAATTCGCCGTTAAAAAGCCTATCGTAATAAACCCCGTCTTCTTCACTCCACAAAAGTCGGTTGATTTTATTCTTTATGCTATCCGCCGTGTTTTGCCATTTTTTCGCGTTTTCTTTATCGCCAAGTTCGTTATATATGTAAGAAAGATAAACGGCGTCGTGAACGGCAAACGTTGAAAAATCCACCGCGTCCATATCGTAATCAAAATCAAATCTAGGCGAGTTATCTTGCCCCGATTCACCGCATTTGCAAGTTAAGTCGTCGGGGTCGCTAACCCACTCTAACAGTCCGTTGCCGTTCTTATCACGGTTATTCATATCGTAAGTAAGATAACCTTCGAGCGTTTTTACGCTCTCTTTTAAGAACTCTATATCACCCGTCTTTTTGTACACTTCCCAAACGCCCCAAGAAAGAACTTGGGGTTGAGTTACGTCGTCGCCACCGCTTGGCGTCATAGTGCAAGGAATAAACCCGTCTTCTCTAGCCTGCGCAAGAACGGCGCGAATAGCGTTCTTTGCTAGTTCGGGGTTATAGTTCACTATCGCAAGCGCGTGGAAAACGCTATCCCATAGCCATAAATGGCGGTGCGGAACACGGTCGGGCGTAGTCCAAACGCAGGGGATTTTACCTTCTGCATAGCGAACGTTAACCTTGTTTATCGCAAGCGCTTTATAATATAGCCTTTCATATCTATTATCCTTACATTTAGGCATATTTTTAAAATAAGAATATCTCTTTTCTTTAAGCGCTTGTAAATCGGCGAAAATCGCTTGTTTTGCAATGCCAGACGCCACGCCGTGATTAATGGTGTGGGCTATTGCAAACCTATAAAGGTCGCCTTGCTTTTGAGTATAAAGCACAAGGCTATCGGTAAAGTTAAAATAGCAATCGCAACCCCTATAAAACGTTTGATTATACGCCTTTTTTTGATAGGTTATCTTGGGCATTACGGGGCTTACGCCGACTATCGTATCGTTATCGACGAAAGACATAAAAAACTCGCCGTCTTTGGTTTTAGCGTCTATCATATCCCCCGTGATAGCATTAAAAGTTACCCTACCTTTAACGGGAAACTGAACGGTTATCCAGTCCTTTAACTCAAAGCGAACGCCTATCTTCTTGTGGGTAAGCGTGCCGATAAAATCGTTGTAATATCTGTTAATTCCGTCGAGCGCGGAAAACCCGAAAAGTTGACCGTACCCCCAAACGTTGTTTAATTTCATTTCTTTCTTCCTAAATAATTTCCGTTTTTCCTAAAATATAGAATTTACCGTCCGTCTGCCCGTCCATACAAAGTTCGAGCGAGTGCTTTTGGTCGAAAATTCCAAGTTCAACGTCGTAGTTGCCCTTTGGCATAGCAAGTAAATTGAGTTTAAGTTTTACTTGGTTATCCCCCGGCATCCACTCGGTAATATCCGTATCTTGCGTAAAGGTGTAAGCCGTTCTTTCACCTTTTAGCCTAATTTTTAATGGTATCTTATTATAAATGGGCGCAACGCCGTAGTTAAACATATTTAAGTTTATATTTAACGTTTTTTCCGCCTTGTCTTCAAATTCCACGCTTTTAACGCCGAAATGATACCCCATTTTTGCGTTAAAATCTTCCACTTTCTGCTTGTATTCAAGTGGTATCGGCAAGGATTTTGCGTTAAACGTGCTTATATGACACTCTAACATACGCGCAAAAAATCCGTCTATATCCCACCCCTTTCTCTGCCACTCGCCTAGCCACCAGTAGGCTTCGAAAGACATGTGCGCTTTCTTCCAAACTTCGCCAAGATAACGGTTAGTTTGGGGCACGAGTTCGTTAGTCACCACGGGGTGACCTATCCCGTCTGCCCGCCAACCTACGGGGCAAGTTTTGTTAGCGTATTTAACGAACTTATCGGCAATGCGTTGACCTATAAGTTTGGTGTTCTTAAAGTTTTGCGTATAAGCGTCAACCAACTGTTCTATCTTTTCATCCGTAAACAAGTCGTTGCTACTACCTTCCCCCCAAGAACCGGGGAAAGAAATATCCATAAACTCAAAAGTAGGGTTATCGTCGAACTCTTTTGCAAGCGCCACTACGGCTTTAATAAAATAATCGATAAATCTTGGGTCTGACGGGGAATCCTTTACCCTTGCGCCTTGTGGGCGAGCGGGGCATTCCATAATATCCTTTATCCAGTCGGGCACGTCGTCGCTTTCGCGAGTGCTATGCGTTAACAAACGGAACATAACCGTTTGCCCAACTTCTTCCGCCCGATCAAGCACTTCTTGGATAAGCGCAAAGTTGAACTGCCCTTCGATAGGCTCGAACTCTTTCCATAAAATACGGTAATACGCCACCGAGCATTGCGGATAGTACCCCCCTTCTTCTCGCCCGTTCTGCTTAACGTATTCGGGGATAGGGTAACACTCTACGTGCTCGGTTTCGGTAAGGTTGTTTTCCGGCTTAACTATTAAATCCGAATAAAGTTCTTGGTTGTTTAAATGTTGAAAACTAGTAAACCCTATAAACGGGTTTTGACCCTTTTCGCGTTTATAACTAAATTCTTTTTTCATTTCTCGCTCTCTTTAATTATAACATAATATATTTTGTTTAGATTGTATTATCAGTTCACAATCGTAGTATTATTAGGCTTATTAATCTATTGCCAAAGACGCCGACCCCAAAATGCCCGCGTCGTTTCCGTTAAGCGCCGAGCGCACGGGTATTTTTGCAGTATATTCGGGCGCGAAAACGTTTTGGTTTAAGTATTCTTCTAACGGCTTAATAATCTTTTCGCCTTGCGCAGATACCCCACCGCCTATAAGAATAATATCCGGGCGAAGTAGGTTTGCTACGTTTACCACCGTAACCCCTAAATACTTTATAAATCTATTAAACACCCTATCTGCCGTTTGGTCCTTTCCAACCCACTCGAAAAAAGCCTTGCCGTCGATAGCGTTGGGTTTGACCGTTTGCCATAGTAGAGAATTTTTATTTTTAAGCATTTCGCGCTTCACGTCTTTATAGAGCGCCGTCATAGAACAGTAGGCTTCTACGCAACCCTTTTTACCACAAGCGCATTTTCTACCGCCGACTTGCAAAATAGTGTGCGAGAGTTCGCCGACTGCCGACGAGTTGGTGCTTATAATCTTTCCACCAAGAATAATTCCACAGCCTACCCCCGTGCCGATAGTGATTAGCACGGCGTTTTGATAGCCTTTTGCCCCACCGAATTTAAGTTCGCCAAGCGCTGCCGCCGCCGCGTCATTAGCAATCTCTAATCTTAACCCGTATTTATTTAAAAAGCGTTCTTTAAGATTTATGCCCTTGAAATCTAGGTTGTTTCCGTAAGAAACCACCCCCGTTTTCTTATCGAAAATACACGGAACGCCTATGCCTGCGCCTTCTAGCGCAACGCCGTTAGACTTGGCGAAGTTAACGACTTCTTCCATAACGAAATCTAAGGCAGGCATTGCTTGCTTGTCTTTAATTTTGCATACGGACTTAAAAATAATTTCGCCCGAAGAATTTACTATTCCGCCTTTTATTGACATACCGCCGACGTCAATTCCTACGTAATACATATGGTTCTCCAAAAATTTTTGAATGTTTCGTCTTTTAGTATAACCTACAATCAAAAAATTTTCAAGCGCTTATTAAATAATTTGTTTAAATTAAAAGGCAAATAAAGTTTACACCTTATTTGCCGTAAAGTCAATAGCATTTTTTGCTAGATACATAGCGAAAACGACTTTTATTCGATATTTAGTTTTGCGCAAAAATATTTATACACCCCCGCCGTCCAACCGAGCATAGGCGTTACCTTTGATTCTTGGGTCGCGCCTGTTCCGCCCGTTTTAGCGTTATACTTTTCCCAAAGAGTGCCCGTTTCTATAAAGTTTCTATCAACGGTAGCAATATATTTTTTAGCAACCCGTTCTGCTTCTTCTTTTAGCCCTACCTTCGTAAGCGCTTGGTAAGCAAAGTATGCGTTTGACGCCCAAAAAATAGGATAATCCCATTGCAAAAAGCCTGCCTTTTCATGCTCTGCGCAAGCAGATACGCCGAATTCTAGTTCTAGTTTGTTTAATAGGTTTTTAGCCCTTTCTTTATCTTTGTTAATTCCAACTGCAAACGGGTAAAACCCAACGGCGCTAACCATAGGCGAAAAACGCCCTTTCTTAAAGTTGTAGTCGGTATAAACCCCCGTTCGGCTATCGTAAAGATACTTATCGACGAGCGTCCTTCTCTTTTCTTTAAGCCCCTTAAAGCACTCGGAAAGTAGGATATCGCCTAAAATTAAGGCGAATTTTTCTATTTTATCTTCCATATCGAAAAGCAAACAATTTAAGTCTATTTGAATATACTCGTCGCTAGCAAAATCGTTTAACTCGGTTGCAAAACGGTAAGAACTATCCCACCCGCTTTCGCAAATTGCAAAACAGTTTTTTACAAAACGATTTCTTTCTTCTTTTCTTTCATAGTTTAAGTTTAGTCGCTTGGAAAAATGTGGATAAAAGTTTTCAAGGTCTTCTTCTTTAACGCAACACCCGTACTGGCAAAGCCCCGTTTCCGTTTGGCGCTCGTTCATAAAAAAATCGTACTCTTTTAGAATTGACGGTAGCGTTTGTTTAAGGAAATCTAAATCCCCCGTTTGTTCGTAAAAGTCAAACACGCCACGGGTAAAGAGTGGGGGTTGCGAGTGATATAATAGGTGGCTTGCGTTTGGCATATACCCTATCTTATTTATAAAAAACGCCATGTTTTTAAGATTGTTTTTAGCAAGTTCAATATACCCGTCTTGCATAAGCCCAAGATTAATAAAATAGGTATCCCAGTAAAAAAGGTCGATAAACCGATCGTCTAACGACGGCACGCAAAAATCGTACGGTAACGGAATAGTTCCCTTGCCTACGTTACCGCCCTTTCTAAAGGTTTTATGCCAGTTTTCTTTTATATACGAGTTAACTTCTTTCATAAATCCACCTTAATTGTTAGTTTAACACTTTTATTTAAGTTTTTCAATAGTATTTATTGCTTTATATATATTAAATGTTACAAATATTTTGGTTAAAAGGTTTTTTCGTTGGAAACTGCCTAAAACACGCATTATTGAAAAACTTGAAAACCCCTGCTCTAATTAAGAGTAGGGGTTTTGTTTAATCGTTATGAACTTTTAGCGGAACGCCACCTTGCAATCTCGATTGCTCTGCGCGTATGCCCATAATATGACTTTCGATAGACGCCTGCAAAGAAGTGCTTGCGGTTGCGTTGTTTGACAACATAGGATATAAAGCGTTAATCAAGCCTATATCGCCACCACTATGCCCTTTTACGCCTTGCGCTAAAATTAACTCGTTAACGTCTATTTCGTATTTTTCCTGCCCAAACTTTTCAACGGTAATCTTATGCCCTTGCCCTTCGTAAGTTATTTGCCCTTTCGTGCCGTAAAAAGTGTATCTTCTACTACCTTTTGCCGTGAGCGCTTGCATAAGTAAACGCCCTTTCACACCGTTTGCAAAGCGCATATTAACGCTTAAATTATCGGGAACGTTATTATCCGAACGGAAAGCGCACTTGCCACAACTTTGGGTGGATAACGCCTTAACTAGTTTTTCTTCGGTTATAGGAAAGGTGGAAATTTTGCTATGCGGAAACATTTGCTCTGGACAGCCTTCTTCTTTCCATCTTTTAATATAATAAGTGTAAGCGCTAAATAAACAAGTTTCTTTATGTTTACAATCTAAGCAATATTCCGCCGAGCCTTCAGGCGCGTTTTTTTGGTTAAAGAAATCTAAATCGCCAACGCAAGAAACCGTTTCGCATTTAGAATTTGCGTAAAATTGCATTAAATCTAAATCGTGGCAACATTTTGCCAAAATTATAGGCGTAGCCATTTCAGAGTTTCGCCATGGTCCACGAACGTAAGAACGGCAAAAATGTTGGTATTGAACCCTTTCTAACCCGTCTATGTATTGAAGTTTGCCTATCTCGCCCGCATCTAAAAGTTCCTTTACTTTAACAAAACCCGGCGCGTATCTAAAAACGTGCCCTACTATAGTAATGCAACCCGTTTTCTTTTGTAATTCCAAAAGGTCTAAACACTCTTGTTCGTTATCCGATATGGGCTTTTCTAAAAGAATATCGTAGCCAACCATATACGCTTTCGTGGCGTGGCGAATATGTAGCGCGTCTTGCGTGCCTATTACTAAAAAATCTGCGCGACGGACTTTAAAAAACTCGTCTTCGTCATAAAAAACGTTTTCGCTTGGAACGCCGAAATAGTTTGCGTAATAATTTGCGACCATTTCACTTGCGTCGCACAAGCAAACTATTTTGAACTTTTCGGGCGCTTTGAACATATTTTCTCCGTAAACCATTGCGCCCCTAGACCCACAACCGATAATTGCTACCGTGAAAATTTTGTTTTCCATAACGACCCCTTTTGCAAATTTATAGTTTTATTATATTATTTCAAAATTTTAAAATCAAGAAAAAAGGCAGACAAAAGAAATTTAATTAATCTTATAAAAAATAAGAAGCGACAACTCTCGCTTCTTTCTATTTTATTTTATAACTTCTTGACCGCCCATAAAAGGTCTTAATACTTCGGGGATAGTTATAGAGCCGTCTTAATTTTGATACTGTTCGATAAGCGCGGGGAACACACGGCTTGTAGCCAAGCCCGAACCGTTAAGGGTGTGCACGAAAGCAGGTTTGCCCGTTTTGCTATCTCTATACTTAGTGTTATTTCTTCTTGCTTGATAATCGTTAGCGTTAGAAACGGAAGAAACTTCTTTGTAAATGCCCATACTAGGTATCCAAACTTCAATATCGTAAGTTCTTGCCATAGATGCAGAGCAGTCGCCAGCGGCGAGTTTAGAAACTCTAAAATGTAGCCCTAACTTTTCGATAAGGCTTGCAGCCTTGTCAACGAGTTCGTTAAACGCTTGCATAGAGCGTTCGGGGTGAGCGTATTGCACCATTTCAACCTTGTTGAACTGGTGTCCCCTAATCATACCCCTTTCTTCTGCCCTATAAGAGCCTGCTTCTTTACGATAGCAAGGGGTGTAAGCAAAATACTTCATAGGAAGTTTTGCTTCGTCGATAATTTCGCCAGCGTACATATTAACGAGCGCCGTTTCTGCAGTAGGTAACATAAAACGGTTTTTCTTTCTATCTTCGTCGCAATCGAGCCAGTAAACTTCGTCAGAGAACTTAGGGAACTGACCTGCGCCGAAACCGCAGTTATAACCGAGTTGGTGGGGCGGAAGAATAAATTCATACCCGTCCTTTAAGTGTTCGGAAATAAAGAAGTTGAGAAGCGCCCATTCTAACCTTGCGCCGTCACCACGATACAACCAGTAACCACTACCCGAAAGTTTAGTTCCACGGTCGTAGTCTATAATGCCGAGTTTAGTGCAAAGGTCAACGTGGTTTTGCATCTTAAACGCAAACTCGGGCTTTTCGCCAACCACTTTGATAACTTCGTTTGCTTCCTTTTCGCCAGCCAAAAGGTCTTCGTCGGGAATATTAGGAATACGGCAAAGAAGATCGAAAACTTGTTCGTCTAAAGATTTAGCCTTTTCGTCAAGTTCGGTAATTTTATCGCCGAGCGATCTCATTTGCTTAAAAATCTCGTCAACAGGTTGCCCTGCTTTTTTTAGAGCGGGGATTTGCGCGGAAACTTTGTTTCTTTGCGCTTTAAGTTGCTCAACTTCGCCTATAACGGCGCGACGGTCTGCGTCGAGAGCAAGTATAGTGTCGAAATCTGCTTTAAAGCCTTTACGGGCAAGCAGTTCGGTAACTTTTTCTTTGTTTTCCTGAATTCTCTTTAAGTCTAACATAGAATTTCTCCAAAATTTAATATATATATTGTACCACAAAAACCCATAAAATCAAGGCTTTTAACGCCGAAAAACTTAATTTTTGAAATTTTAGGTGAAATGATGAAAAATTTTAACAAAAATATTGTTTATTATTGACCGTTTTCTTGCAAATTTTTTACACTTAGTGTAAAATAATGTTACTCAAAACATTTTTTTAAGGTGAAAAATGAAAGATAGACTTTTATTACTTAAAGAATTTATCGATAAAAACGGTAAAGTTACCCTTCACGAGTTAGAGTGCGCTTTCCCCAACGTTTCTAGTATGACCTTGCGCCGCGACCTTAACCGTTTGGAAGAAAACAACGCCGTTTTAAGAGTTTCTGGCGGCGCTATATCCGTAAATACCGTTCTTCGCGCCAAGGAAGCAGACTTTTCCGAGCGCATCAATTATAACACGGCGGAAAAACTTGAAATTGCAGACAAGGCTGTGGAAATAGTTGAGCCCAACAGTTGCGTATTTATCGACGGGGGTTCTACGACTACCTATTTTGCGCGCGCTTTGCCAGACGATAACTTTTACATCATCACCAACGCTATCGTGATTGCCGAAACCATTTTAAGAAAGGAAAAACCCACGGTTACCCTTCTCGGTGGCGACTTAAAGCGCAACACCGTTATCACGACGGGCAAGAGTTGTTCGGACTTTATCTCTTCGCTAAATATTCAAACTGCGGTTATGACTGCTACTGGTTTTATTAAAGATTCTGGCGCGTTTACTTGCGGTAGCCAAGCAGAAGCCGAAGTTAAACGCTCGGTTATGAAAAAAGCCGACCGAGTTATTATGTTATTAGACAGTTCTAAGGTCAACAAGAAAACCCCCTACACTTTCGCCGAACTTTCCGACGTAAACTGTATGGTCGTAGATAAGAACTTTTCTAAAGAATTAAAAACGGCGATAGAAAACAGCGGTATTAAAGTTTACTAACCGATAATTTTCGCTTGCTAAATCAAAGATTTAATGTTATTATTTTTTAAGGTGCAATATGTTTAAAAGACTACGCGCGGACATCAACGCCGCAAAGCGAAACGACCCCGCCGCCCGTTCTAAATTTGAAATTTGGCTTACCTACTCGGGCGTAAAGGCGCTTTCTTGGCACAGATGGGCGCATTTCCTATACAAAATAAAATTAAGACTGCTTGCTAGGTGGACTAGTCAGTTCGCAAAGTTTTTAACGGGGATAGAAATTCACCCCGCAGCAAAGATTGCAGGCGGAGTATTTATTGACCACGGCGCAGGCGTTGTTATAGGCGAAACCGCCGAAATTGAAGAAGGCGTGGTTATTTACCAAGGCGCTACCCTTGGTGGTACGGGTAAGGAAAAAGGCAAGCGTCACCCCACGGTTAAGCGTGGCGCGATTATAAGCGCGGGCGCAAAGGTTTTAGGTGGGTTTACCGTTGGCGAATACGCCAAGATAGGCGCGGGCGCAGTAGTGCTTAAAGAAGTTCCCCCCTACGCCACGGTGGTTGGCGTCCCAGGGATAGTAGTTCGCATTAACGGCGAAAAGATGCCCGACCTAGAACAAGAAAAACGCGATCCGTTGCACGAAGAAATTTGCCATCTTCGCGAAATGGTTTTCCGTTTAGAGCAACAGATTAAAGAACTTAAAAAAGACGGTCAAGACACGGATAAGGATTGATAATTATGAAAATTTACAACACTTTAACAGGAAAGAAACAAGACTTTATTCCTTTAGAAGAAGGCAAAGTTAAGATGTACGCTTGCGGTATCACCGTTTCGGGTGAAGCGCATATCGGGCACGCTTACCAAGCGCTTATTTACGATATTATAAGAAAATATCTCGAAAAGAAAGGTTACGACGTTACCTACGCGAGAAATTACACGGACGTTGACGATAAAATTATCGCCAAATCAAACGAAACGGGTATTCCCGCCGACGAATACGCCAAAATGATGATTAAAAATATCGACGAACAAATGCTTCGCTTAAAGGTTGACGACCCTTCGGTTTGGCTTAAAGCCACCCAAAGCATTGAAGATATTATCGAGTTCGTTTCCACCCTTATTGAAAAGGGGCACGCTTACCCCACGGAAAAAGGGGACGTATATTTCTCGGTAGAAAGTTTCCCTTCTTACGGCAAACTCTCGCACAGAAATTTAGAAGACGCTATGAACGGCGTGCGCGTGGATAACGACGAAATGAAGAAAAACCCCTTGGACTTCGCCCTTTGGAAATCTGCTAAAGCGGGCGAGCCGAGTTGGGCTTCCCCTTGGGGCGAAGGCAGACCTGGTTGGCATATAGAATGTTCTACTATGAACAGAAAGGCGTTCGGGGACAGAATAGATATTCACGGTGGCGGTAGGGACTTGATATTCCCCCACCACGAAAACGAAATCGCGCAGACCGAAGCGCTTACGGGCAAACAATTCGCTAACTACTGGATTCACAACGGACTTATAAAGGTAAACGGTCAAAAGATGAGCAAGTCGCTCGGCAATAGCCTTTTCCTTAAAGACCTTATGGATA
>JAFTIK010000053.1 GCA_017456945.1 Clostridia bacterium | reverse complement strand
TTATATTCTCCGTCCGTTCTTGCGGCTGCGCCTTTTGCTAAAGCGTAGTCGGTTGGTTTAACAGTTCTCTTAGCATCTTTGGTTGTAAAATAAGTTGAGAATCCTAAAGAAGGGTTTGTTAACTCACTTGCGCTATAAGCGTAAATTTTATCGTTTAATGCTTTGCCAACGTATGGATTGCTATCCCAAATTTTTTCCCAACCCTTTGGATAATATATGCCATCTTCTTTCGTACTACCAAGGTCGTTAAAAATTGCATTGGTCACCATAACGGCTTTGGAACTTTCTGAAAAATGCAAACCGTAGAAGTTCGTTAAGAAGAATTCTCTTAAATAACTGTTTTCATAACTTGGTTCGCCTTGCAAATCGTAAATATTAGTATCTATGGCTTTATCTGCCATAAGCATTCCCCAACCACCATCTTCTGGGTTGTTAACTATTCGCCAACGCATTGGTTCAAGTTTGAAGTAATAAACTTGGTTTTTAACAATTTTAGTGTTGTCGCTAAAATAATAAGTTGCAGGTGAAACTTGTGACACGTAAGGCGATGCGCTTATTGCTTTATATAAATTGCCATCACTGCCAACGTTCCAACCATTTGAGCCGTTAAGAGTTGTGTCTATCGTAACGTCTGCGCTCTTTATAGTTTGTGGATAAGTACCCATAAGCAAATAAGAACCATTTGGGTTATAATTTCCGTTTTCATCAACGATCAACCAGTCCACGTCGGAAACTTCTTCTTTAGGCGCTTGCTCTGTCCACTTTGCGTATAAATTTATAGTGCCATAAGTAAAGGTAAGCGTGGTAATTTCGTTTTCAAAATTAGAATCTGAGTACCAACCATCAAAAACAAACTTAGTCGTTCTTCTATTAACACGAATTTTACTGTTTGTGTAATAATCAACGCCAGCAAGTTTTTCTGCCGAGCCATCTTCTGCTTTAAAAACTGCCGTTTCATAACTATTTACAACGAACACGTCGTCTTTAGTTGGCTCAAGCAACTCAAAAGTATCGTCGTCATAAGCAAGATATTCAGTTATATTGCCATCGTTGTTTTTGCCACCGTCTAAGTGATATTCTATATAATAAGTGTCATATTGCCACATAGCAACAACCGTTTGATCTTCGGCAATGTTCCATTTTGCATAATAATAACCTTGCCCATATTTGTCGGTTATTTGAACGTCGTTTACTTGCCAACCAAGGAAGGTACACCCAGGGCGTTCTGGTCTACCAAACGATGGAACTGAATTATATTTAATTTCGGTAGTCTCGCCAGCCATGTTGCCAGCGTTTTCGTCAAACGTTATAGTATAAGTTTTTGGTGTTCTATCAACGTATATGTAAGTATGGTCATAAAGCGGGCATATTTCATAATCATTATACTCGTAATCCACAAAGCGATTAAACGTATAGCCTGCAAGCGTATTAACTTGTTCTGCGTTTGGAACGTATTCTTGAGCAGAAGTTATGGTTTCGCTAAAAAGAATTTCGTCAGCATTTTGGTCGTAGTAGTAAACCGTAATATCCATAATTCTATGAATATTTAGCGAATAAATTACTTCGCCACCATCAGTGGTAATTCTTACTTTATATCCATAATTGTTGCCTTTATATAATTCCCAAAGGTTTGCAGTGTCGTTATTTTCAATTACGTCGTTATACGTGTCTAAAATGGCAAATGAGCAATCATCGGGGACAGAAATTATATCTGTAAAATTAACCGACGTGGTTTCTGCAGAAACAACGTATATTATTTCATTACCCTTTATTTGCGCTCCTTCAAAAGAAGTAATAGCGTTTTTCTTTGGCAAGACAACGCTCTTCGTTTGTCTTTCAAAAACGGGGTTGGAAAAAGTTGCTTCCATAGTACCCGACCCTTCTAATAAATAAGTCGATGGATTTACTGTGTTAAGTGTTGCAACTGCGCTTTCGGTTTGAACGTGCGTTGGGTCTTTGGTGCATACCCTTGTTGCAACGCACACGGTGTCGTTTTGCTCCCAAACGTATGAAACTTCGCCGTAGGTGTGGGCGTGTTGTGGCTCGCTAGAACAACCCGTCATAAACAAACCGCAAGGAATAGTTATACTAGCAATTGTTGCCAGTATAAAGGTTAAAATTTTCCTTATCATAATTTTTCTCCTTTTTTTATTCTTCTAAAAAGTTTATTTCGTCGTTTGCGCCGTCGGTTATAGAACGCAAAGTTCTGTTTATCGCTCTCGTTCTTACGCCGACTAACGTATCTAAATCGTTGTTGACTTGGGTTAGTTTCTTCTGTACCCCTTCGACTATATCGCCGAACTTGCTAAACTCGGTTTTTACAGCGCCTAGTATCTTCCACACTTCGCCCGTCTTTTTCTGTATTGCAAGCGTTTGAAAGCCCATTTGCAAACTGTTAAGTAGCGCAGACATTGTGGTTGGCCCTGCCACCGTTACCGAATATTTTTGTTGCAATTCTTCTACTAGCCCAGACTTAACCACTTCTGAATAAAGCCCTTCTACGGGTAAGAACATAATGGCAAAGTTAGTAGTATCCGGTGGGCAGATATATTTTTCTTTTATATCTTTCGCCATACCTTTTATAGTTTGGTAAAGCAATTTTTTCTTGCTTTCAAACTCAACAAAATCGTTGTTTTCATAAGCCGACTGCATATCCGAATACACTACGAACGGGAACTTACTATCTATCGGCAACAACACTTCGCCGTCCGCCCCACCCGGCAGTTTAACGGCAAACTCTACGGGGTCTCTACTAGCCTTGTTTGTCACCACGTTTTTAAGATACTGTTCGGGCGAAAGCATTTGGTCTATGATTGCGCCAAGTTGAATTTCCCCAAAAATACCCGTGGTTTTTACGTTAGATAACATCTTAGAAAGGCTACCTACTTCCGAAGAAATCTTTTGCATTTCTCCTATCGTGCGACTTACCTTTTCAAGTTCTGCAGTTAACAGTTCAAACGATTTCTTAAAGTTAGCGTCTAGGCTTTCGGAAAGTTTTTTATCTACCGTCTGTTGAATTTCATAAAGTCGTTTTTCGTTGCTTTCTTGCATTGCCTTAACGTTTCTTTCTATCGTTAAACGGATATTTTCCAACTGCTCGTTTATCGCCTTGTTATTATCCTTAATCTTTTCGTCCATATTCATAAGCCTAAGCCCTATGAGTTGGTTAGACGCCTTGTTGGACCTATCGAGCGCGTCGGAAATCACCCCGATATTATCTGAAAACGCATCTTTAATATACCTTTTATCCTGCTCGCCTAGCGCAGAATTGCCCTGCTTTTTAGAAAGCAATAAGATTAGCGTTATTACATTTAGAACGACTAAACAAATTACTACGATTAAAATTATAGTTTCCATTTTCACCCTTTATTCGTAAACTACGCTCTCTAGCCTTAAGCCCTTAGCCAACAAGGTTTTTCCGCCCAAGGCGCGCTCGCCGGTAGCAAGCATTTTTTCTATATCGGCTTCGGTGGCTTTATTTTCGCCCACCTTAACCAAAGTGCCTACGATTATTCTTACCATATTATATAAAAACCCGTTCCCCGTAACCGTAAAAACAAGGTCTTCCCCGTTAAAATCAATATCTAGCGCGTAAATGGTGCGCACGGTAGTTTTAATAGAACTTCCGCTAGCGCAAAAGCCCTTAAAATCGTGCTCGCCCAAAAACGCCTTGCAAGCCCTTTTCATACTCTCTACGTCAAGCCCTTTATCAAGCCGTACGGCGTACCTTTCCTTTAAGGGGTTTTCTATTTCCGAAAGGTAAGCAAAATACTTATAAGTCTTGCGCTTTGCCCCCCTACACGAATAAAAATCGGAGGTTGCTCGCTCGCTTTTAATAACCCTTACGTCTTGTGGCAAACGGGCGTTTAACGCCTTGCAAAAGCGTTCGGGTGGAATATCGCTATCCGTATCGAAATGCGCCACTTGGCCCATGGCGTGCACGCCCGAATCGGTGCGTCCACTACCCGTAACCCTTACCTTTTCACCCGTAAGGTCTAGCACGGCATTTTCAAGTTCTTCTTGTACCGTTCTGCCGTTCGGTTGAACTTGCCAACCGCAAAAATCCGTTCCGTCGTAGCAAATCGTAAGTTTAATTCTCATTACGCCACCAACAACAAAACGTAAAATTTATTTAAGAAAACTACCCCCGTGATAAGCCCTGCCATAAGCAAAGTGCCAACTAAATCACGCCAACCGAGTTTCATTTTCTTATATTTAGTTCTGTTTTTACTGCCCGAATAACACCTAGCATCCATAGCGTCGGCAAGTTCGTCTGCGCGACGGAAAGAACTTATTAAAAGTGGTATAAGTACGGGTATTAGCGCTTTAGCGCGCTTGAAAAGATTACCGCTATCAAAATCCGCCCCCCTTGCTTTCTGCGCCTTGATAATCCTATCCGTTTCATCCATAAGGGTAGGAATAAAGCGTAGCGCAATGCTCATAATTAGCGCGAATTCGTGCACGGGGAATTTTATCCATTTAAGCGGATAAAGCAAACTTTCAATACCGTCTGCAAGCGAAACGGGCGAAGTGGTAAGCGTTAAAAGGGATGCGCCAAGCACGACTAGCGTTATTCTAGCCACGATAAAGCCTGCGTTTAATAGCCCCTTATCAGTAACGACTATAAATTTCCACCACCAAATAACCCTTCCGTCTTGATTAAAGAAAATCTGCAAAACGGCAGATAGTATTATAAAGAAAAGTATGCCCCTAATACTGCCTAAAACCTTAAAAATAGACACTTTGGACGCTATAGTTGCTATTATTACGAACAAAAAGCAAGCGGCAAAGCCCAAGAAATGAAAGGACTGCACCAAAAATACGGCTACGATATACGCAATAGTTAGTAAAATCTTAATTCTTGCGTCCATTTTATGAACGAAGGAATTATTAGGCAAAAACTGCCCGAAAGAAACGTCTTTCATCAGCCTTTACCCCCTAACTTTTTAGCCACGGCGTTAACGAACCCGTCGATAGTAAAATCGTTATCGCAATCTATTCCGTTTTGCTTTAATACGCCCGTAATCTGCGCCGTAACGGGCAGTAAAAGCCCTTGCGAACGCATTTTTTCAAGGTCGGAAAAAATCTCTTTAGGCGTGCCTACTTTAATTATTTCGCCCTGTGCGAAAACGGCTACTCTATCGCAATGCTCGGCAACCGTATCCATATCGTGCGAAACAATAATTATCGTCTTAACCACCCTACCGTGCAAGTGGTGTAGTAAGTCTATAAAATCTTGCTTACCCTTGGGGTCTAGCCCTGCTACAGGCTCGTCTAAAACCAAAACTTCGGGGCGAGCAACGATAACCCCTGCTATCGCCACCCTACGCTTTTGACCGCCCGAAAGTTCAAACGGCGATTTATCTTTAACCCTTTCGTAGTTTAGCCCAACCGTTTCTATCGCCACGCGAACTCTATCGTCTATTTCTTGCTGTTTTAAGTCGGGATAGAAATTTTTAAGGGCGAAAGCCACGTCTTCTTTAACCGTTTCGGCAAAAAGTTGATATTCGGGGTACTGAAAGACCATGCCAACCTTTGCGCGTAGCCCTTTAAAGTCGCATTTTTTATCCGTCAAATCAAACTCGCCGATATTTAACGAGCCTTTGTCCTTACCGATTTTTATCAAGCCGTTAAGGTGCTGAATAAAGGTGGACTTACCACTACCCGTATGCCCTATAATTCCGAAAAATTCCCCTTCTTCAACGGTAAGGTTAATATCTTTTAAGGCGTGAACTGCAAGCGCCTTGGATTTTTCGCTATAAACGTAGTTTAAGCCTTTTGCTTCAATCCGCATAACGCCTCCGCAAGACCTTCGGGTGTGAAAATCCCTTCGGGGATATTTAGCCCTTTTGCCCTTAATTTATTTGCAATAACGGTGGAAACGGGTAGTTCCAAACCGTATTTTTTAATTTCTTCTTCCCTTTTGAAAATTTCTTCGGGAGTACCTTGCATAACCATTTCGCCGTCTGACATAACGATTACTCTGTCTGCGTGAACAACTTCGTCCATATAGTGTGTTACCGTTATAACGGTAACGTTCTGCTCTTTATTTAATTTTTCCACTACCGAAAGCACTTCTTTCCTACCCTTGGGGTCTAGCATTGCGGTAGATTCGTCTAGCACCAAAATTTCCGGCTTTAACGCCAAAACGCCTGCTATCGCTATTCTTTGTTTCTGCCCACCCGAAAGCCTTGACGGAGTACGGTGGCGGAATTCTTGCATGCCTACGGCAGAAAGGGCGAAATCTATGCGTTCGCCTATCTCTTTTCTAGGCGCGCCTATATTTTCAGGGCCGAAAGCAACGTCGTCTTCCACGATAGACGCAACTAGTTGGTTGTCGGGGTTTTGGAAAACCACGCCCACCTTTTTACGAATTTCAAAAACGGCAGACTTGTCTTTTTGTTCAGAGCCTTCTTTAAACGCAGAAATACCCGACACGGTAATACTGCCCGTATCGGGGAAAATAAGCCCGTTCATAAGTTTTGCAAGCGTGGATTTACCACTACCGTTATGACCTATGACGGCAACGTATTCGCCCTTTTTTATTTCTAAAGAAATATTTTTAAGAACGGCTCTTTTTTTGTCGTAGGAAAAACTTACGTTTTCCATTTTGAGAATTGCCATTGTTTTCTCCGCAAAAAGTTCTTGTTGATTATTTTACCACAACGAATAATTTTTTACAAGAAAATTTTACAGAATTTATCCGTTAAGGCAAAATTAGTAATAGTTTAGTAAAAAAAATTCCTAAACTTTTTTCCCTTTTGCGTTGACTATTCTAAATTTAATATGTATAATAGTTTTGTTAAACTATTAACAAGTAATCATATACGGAGGACTTAAAATAATGAAAAAATTGACAATCGACGGCAATACCGCCGCCAGTCACGTTGCCTACGCCTTTTCGGAAGTTGCGGCTATCTACCCGATAACCCCGTCTTCCCCCATGGCAGAAGTTGCTGACGAATGGTCGGCAACCGGCAGACTTAACATGTTTGGTCAACCCCTTCGCCTTGCAGAAATGCAATCTGAAGCAGGCGCAGCAGGCGCAGTTCACGGCTCGCTTACCGCAGGCGCATTGACCACCACTTATACCGCAAGCCAAGGTTTGCTTTTGATGATTCCCAACATGTACAAAATCGCGGGCGAACTTCTTCCCACGGTTTTCCACGTAAGCGCAAGAGCGCTCGCTGCTCACTCGCTTAACATCTTCGGCGATCACGCAGACGTTATGGCGTGCCGTCAAACGGGCTTTGCTATGATAGCAAGTAACTCCGTTCAAGAAGTTATGGACCTTGCTTTGGTTTCTCACCTTGCAACCTTAAAAGCAAAAGTTCCGTTCTTACACTTCTTCGACGGTTTTAGAACCAGCCACGAAGTATCTAAAATAGACGTTATCGACTACGAAGACATGAAAGCGCTCGTAGATATGAAAGATATCGAAGACTTCCGCGCTCGCGCGCTCAACCCCGAACACCCCGTTCAAAAGGGTACTGCGCAGAACTCTGACATCTACTTCCAAAACAGAGAAACTGCTAACAAGTACTACGAAGCAACCCCTGCTATCGTTCAAGAAATGATGGACAAGGTTAACAAACTCACGGGCAGAAATTACCACTTGTTCGATTACGTTGGCGACGCTAACGCTGAAAATATCGTTATTCTTATGGGTAGCGGTGCAGACGCAGTTGAAGAAACTATCAATAAGATGAACGCCGAAGGCGCTAAAGTTGGTCTTTTGAAAGTTAGACTTTACCGTCCGTTCGCTATCGACGCGTTTATCGACGCTCTTCCCAAGACCGTTAAGAAGATTGCCGTTCTCGACAGAACTAAAGAAGCAGGCTCGCTCGGCGAACCCTTGTATCTCGACGTATGTTCTGCTCTTAAAGAAAAGGGTATGGACGATATTATCGTAGTTGGCGGTAGATACGGTTTGGGTAGCAAAGAATTCAATCCGTCTATGATTTACTCGGTATATAAGAACCTTGAAAAAGATCAACCCAAAAACCACTTCACGGTAGGTATCTACGACGACCTTACCAACACTTCTTTGGATTTCTCTGAAAAGTACGACGCTGCGCCCAAGGGCACTATTTCTTGTAAGTTCTGGGGTCTTGGCTCTGACGGTACGGTTGGCGCTAACAAGAACTCTATTAAGATTATCGGCGACCACACCGACAAGTACGTTCAAGGTTACTTCTTCTACGACTCTAAAAAGTCTGGTGGTATCACCGTTTCCCATTTAAGATTTGGTGACACGCCTATTCAGTCTGCTTACCTTATCGACGCAGCAGACCTCGTTCAATGCTCTAACCCCTCTTACATCACTCGTTACAATATGACGGGCGACATTAAGGAAAACGGTACTTTCTTGTTCAACACTTCTGCTAAAACGGTTGCTGAACTCGAAGAAGTTCTTCCCGCAGCAGTTAAGAACGACATTGCTAACAAAAATATCAACCTTTACGTTATCGACGCTATCAAGATTGCCGCTGAACTCGGTCTTCGTGGTAGAACAAACACCATTTTGCAGTCGGCGTTCTTCAAGGTTGCTAACATTATCCCCTACGATCAGGCTGTAGAATATATGAAGAAGATGGCTTACAAGTCTTTCGCAAAGAAAGGCGACGCTATCGTTCAAATGAACTACAACGCTATCGACTCTGCAGAAGCAAATCTCGTTAAGATTGACGTTCCTGCTTCTTGGAAGACGGCTACCACGGGCGCGCCCATGGCTGACGTTGCAGACAATAAATACTTTAAAGAAATCGTTAACCCCATTCTTAAACTTGAAGGCGACAAACTTCCTTCTTCTGCGTTTAATACAGACGGGTCAGTTCCCACCGGTACTACCAAGTACGAAAAGCGTGGCGTAGCAGTTCTCGTTCCTAAGTGGGATGAAAGCAAGTGTATTCAATGTAACCAATGCGCGTTCGTTTGTCCGCACGCATGTATCAGACCTGCTATCGTTAAAGAAGGTGAAAACAAACCCGCATCTTTCGTTACCAAGGCTATGATCGGCAACAAGGGTTACGAATACAGAATGCAAGTTTCTCCGTTGGACTGTATGGGTTGCGGAGTTTGCGCAGACATCTGCCCCGCTAAAGAAAAGGCTCTTACTATGGTTCCGCTCGGAAGTATCGTTGAAAGCGAAAAGGTTAACTACGAATATAGCGAAACTCTTCCTGAAGTTGACGTTTCGGCTTGCCCCGGTTGCAAGAAATCTACCGTTAAAGGTAGCCAGTTCTCTAAACCCTTGTTCGAGTTCTCGGGCGCTTGCGCTGGTTGCGGTGAAACGCCTTACGTTAAGGTTGTTACCCAACTCTTCGGCGACAGAATGATAGTTGCAAACGCTACCGGTTGTTCTTCAATCTACGGTGGTTCTGCTCCTACCTGTCCTTACACCACCAACAAAGAAGGTCGCGGTCCTGCATGGGCTAACAGCTTGTTTGAAGATAACGCTGAATTCGGTTACGGTATGAACCTTGCTATGAAGGCTCGTCGCGCTAAAATCGAAGAAGATATGAAAGCCGCTATGGATAAAGTTTCCGCTGAAACCAAAACTGCTTTCGAAGCATGGCTTGCTGATAAAGAAGACGCTGAAAAATCTAAGGTTGCAAGTGAACTCGTTAAGAAGGCTATGGCTACTGAAACTGCCGACGGATTAGATTACGTTAAGGGCAACCTTGATTGTCTAGTTAAACCGTCTATCTGGATTTTCGGTGGCGACGGCTGGGCTTACGATATCGGCTACGGTGGATTAGACCACGTTCTCGCTAGCGGTGAAAACGTTAACGTTCTCGTTCTCGATACCGAAGTTTACTCTAACACGGGTGGACAAGCAAGTAAATCTACGCCTACCGGTTCGGTTGCTAAATTCGCTGCCGCTGGCAAGAGAATTAAGAAGAAAGACCTTGGTATGATGGCTATGAGTTACGGCTACGTTTACGTTGCTCAATGCTCAATGGGCTCTAACAAACAACAACTTATGAACGCGCTTATCGAAGCAGAAAAATACGACGGTCCGTCACTCATCATCTGCTACGCGCCCTGTATTAACCACGGCATCAACATGACCAAGTCGCAAGACGAAGAAAAGAAGGCTGTTGATTGCGGTTACTGGCAACTCTACCGTTACAACCCTGAAAATCTTGACACAGGTAAGAACCCGTTCACGCTCGATTCTAAAGAACCGACCGGCGACTACAAGTCCTTCTTGCTCGGCGAAACTAGATACGCTTCGCTTATGAAGGCTCGCCCCGAACTTGCTGAACAACTCTTCGTTAAGACTGAAGAAGACAGTAAGGTAAGATTGCAAACTTACAAAAACTTGGCTGATAAATAAGCCTAACGCTTAAAACTTAAAAGGCGCTCGTTCGAGCGCCTTTTTTATTTTCGTTTGCCGTTGACTTTTTTTGCATTTTCTTATACAATATTATATATATAAATAATATAGGTAAAAAAATTATGGAAAAAACCAAAAAGAAACTTAAACTTTGGGTAAAACTAACGATTATTTTTTCTAGCATAATCGTTGGGCTTGGCGTTGTTTTAGGTGGCGCGATTTTATATTTTCGCTTACCCGTTAACGCTTATTATAAGGCAAGCCAAAAAGCCTTTATAATTCCTGAAATTAACGACGGATACGTTCCGCAAGGCTTTCACTACGACCAAAAAACCGATACCTTTATTATGTCGGGGTATATGACCGACCACTCGGCTTCCCCCGTGTACGTAGTAAGTAGGTCTGGTAAACTGTTAAAGAAATTCACACTCGGCTTGCCCGACGGCAAAACTTACAAAGGTCACGGCGGTGGCGTTGCTTGTTCTGATAAATATCTTTACGTTACGGGTGGCGAAGATTGCTGTTTATACGTTTACAGTTACGAGCAACTTATAACGGCTAAAAGCGGTACTAAACTAGACTACGTTGGTAAATTTTCTTTATACGCCAACCAAAACGACTACATAGGTAACGCTTTCGTAACCGTGGTGGACGGCAGACTTATTACGGGCGAGTTTTACCGCGCAGGCGATTACCCTACTTTGCCTAGCCACAAAATTACCACTACTGCAGGAGATAAAAACACGGCGCTCGCTATAGAATACCAAATAGACGATAGCGCAGAACTAGGAATTAACCCCACCCCCGTTAAAGCCTATTCAATGCCTTCTCACGTTCAGGGGCTTACCCTTAACGACGGCAAGATTTACCTATCTACTTCGTGGGGCTTATCTTTTTCACATATTTTAGAGTACGACGAACTCTCTCTTAATCGCGAATCGGATATTACCTTGTTAGGTCATAATTTGCCCCTTTATTCGTTGGATAGCGCAAGTCTAATAAAAGACTATAAACTTCCGCCAATGAGTGAAGAAATGGCTTTCGTGAACGGCAAACTCTACGTGCACTCGGAATCTGCAAGTAATAAATACATATTCGGTAAATTTACGGGTGGAAAATGGATTTATAAAACCGACCTAACCAAAATGAAATAGCAAAAAAGAGCGCATTGTCGCTCTTTTTCATTTTAAAAATAAAAATTTTAAGTTTTTGCTATTATTTGCTTTACATTATTTAAATTATAATGTATAATATTATCACTTTACTACGGTAAAGCGATAAAGTAAAATTTTTATATAGGAGAAATACTCACATGAAAAAACTTATTGCACTTATTTTAAGTATCGTGTCTATTATGACTGCGTGCTTCTGCATGACCGGTTGTAAAAAAGATAAAAACGAATACGTTGACGTAACTACCAAACGAATTACCGTTGGTTACACCATTTACTCGCCAATGAACTACAAAGAAAACGGCGTTTTGAAAGGCTTTGATACCGAACTTGCGCTCGTAGTGTTCAATACTCTCGGCTACGACGTAAAGTTTACGCCTATCGAATGGTCTAACAAATATATGGAACTTAACGGTGGCGCTATCGACTGCATATGGAACGGCTTCACAATGAATAGTTCTGATAAAATTGACGGCGTTGATACCCCTAGAGATCAAATAGTTTCCTTTACTCAACCCTATATGTACAACGCTCAATGTATCGTTAGATTGAACACTACTGCAGACCTTTCAAGCAAAGAACAATTTGCAACCAAATCAGTTGCATACGAAGCAGGTTCTGCTGCCGTTGACTTCGTTGACACTCTTGAAAACGTAAACAAAAAGCCCCTTACTTCTCAAATGGACGCATTGAAAGAAGTTAAGGCTGGTACTGCAGATTACGCAGTAGTTGACGTTATTCTTGCAAAAGCAAACGCAGGCAAAGGTAACTACGCTAACCTTGCTATCAACCAAGGTCTTGAAATGGCGCAAGAACTTTACGGAATTGCATTTAAGAATGGAAGTCTTCTTACCGCAAAGGTAAACACCATGCTTAAAGCGCTTGCAGAAACGGGCGTTTTAATGGAAATTGCAACCAAATACGGTCTTCAAGACGTAGTTATTACTAACTTTATCTAATAATCAAAAATGCAACAATTTATTTACGTTACCCAAAGCCTTTTAGAAGGCTTTGGGGTAACTTGTCTTTTATTCCTTTTAACGCTTATTTTCTCTTTGCCGTTAGGACTTATAATATCCTTTTTCACAATGAGCAAAATCAAGCCGATAAAATACATATTTAAGTGTATCGTTTGGATCGTAAGGGGTGTTCCGCTTATGCTCCAACTTTTTATTGTGTTCTATTTACCAGGTATGCTAAACAACGGCATTAACCCGTTCGGTAAACTTGACAATTTATTATACTTTGAATACGGCATTGATAACGGTGGTAGATTTTTGGCTACTCTTATCGCCTTTTCGCTAAACTACGCTTGTTATTTTTCAGAAATTTTCCGTGGTGGTA
>JAFTIK010000052.1 GCA_017456945.1 Clostridia bacterium | reverse complement strand
TTCCGGTGACGGCGTTATTACCATTGAAGAAAGCAAGACTATGAAAACCGAACTTACCACCGTTGAAGGTATGCAGTTCGATAGGGGCTACGCTTCTGCGTATATGGTTACCAACACCGATAAGATGGAAGCCGTTCTCGATAACCCCGTTATTTTGATAACCGATAAGAAAATCTCTTCTATTCAAGAACTTCTTCCTATAGTTGAACCTATCGCTCAACAAGGTATGAAACTTTTGATTATCGCCGAAGAAGTTGAAGGTGACGCTCTTGCAGCGCTCGTAGTAAATAAGCTTAAAGGCGTGTTCAACTGCGTTGCAGTTAAAGCCCCCGGTTTTGGCGACAGAAGAAAGGCTATGCTTGAAGATATCGCTATTTTAACGGGTGGTACGGTAGTTTCTTCTGAACTCGGCTACGAATTCAAAGACGTTACTATGAATATGTTAGGTCGCGCAGGCACGGTTAAGGTGGATAAAGATAACACCACTATCATTAACGGCGCGGGCGACCCCAACGCTATTTCTGCAAGAAAGCAAGCGATTAAAGCGCAAATTGCAGAAACCACTTCTGATTACGATAGAGAAAAATTGCACGAACGCCTTGCTAAACTCGCAGGGGGCGTAGCAGTTATTAACGTTGGCGCTGCAACCGAAATCGAAATGAAAGAAAAGAAACTTCGTATTGAAGACGCGCTTAACGCAACCAAGGCTGCCGTTCAAGAAGGTATCGTTCCCGGTGGTGGAATAGCGCTTATCTCTACTATCAAAACTATTGAAAAGTATGCAGAAACCCTTTCGGGCGACGAAAAGACGGGCGCTCAAATCGTGTTAAAGGCAGTTCAAGCGCCCTTAAAGCAAATCGCGTTAAACGCTGGGCTTGACGGTTCTGTTATCCTTAACGAAGTATTAAAGTCGAATAAAGCAAATTACGGTTTCAACGCTCTTACTAACGAATATACCGATATGGTAGCAAGCGGTATTATCGACCCGACTAAAGTTACCCGTTCGGCTTTGGAAAACTCTGCGTCGGTAGCAGGCGTATTCCTTACTACTGAATCGGTAGTTGCAGATATTCCCGAACCCGCAGCACCCCAAATGCCTGCAGGTGGTATGGGCGGAATGTACTAATACTAAAAAATATCAAATAAAAAGAGCAAACACAAAAAAGTGTTTGCTCTTTTCGTTTATTTTAGTCCATTTTCTTTTCTGGGAAATCTATTTCGGTTATATCCATAGGAATTTCGTAACACATTTCGTCGTTTGCGTGAACGTCTGGCCCGAAAGCAACGGTGGGGGATAGTTTTAAGTACCTTGCTTCCCCTTGTGCGAGTAGCGCGCCGTCCATAGAATAAATTTCACCCTTAGCCTTAAAACCTCGGGGTGAGTCAAAGGTTACGTATCCACGCGCTTTAACTAGCGTGTCAAAGGGAACGGGCTTTCTAAAAGTAATGGTCATAGTCGTCGTAACGCCGTAGGTGTCAGGCTCTTTAATCCATAACGCTCTGCCCATAAGTTCGTCTAAAAGTGCGGAAATCATACCACCGTGCGTGCGCTCTGGGTAACTTTGGTGTTGGCTTTTAAATTTGAAAACGCTAGCAACGCTATCGTCGTCTAGTATATAAAAGGGGGCTTTTACCCCTAACTCGTTTTCCATACCGCAAATAATGCAGTTTTTACTATTTTTCTGTGTGGATAGAACTTTCATAATACACCTACCTTTTCTTTATTCTATCACAAAAATTATAAACTGACAATGAATTTTTTAGTTGACAAAAAATAATCGGTATGTTATACTTTAAGAAAAGTATGAAATTTCTTACTTTTCATACTAAGGAGTAAAATATGGAAACTGTAAAAGGTAAATTTTTATTTGGAATATGTAAGGTTGGCGAAAAGGGGCAGATAGTTATCACCAAAGAAGCAAGAAATGTTTTTGATATTAATCCTGGCGATAGTTTGGTAATGCTTGGCGACGTAAAAAAGGGAATTGCCATAGTAAAAGCAGATGTTTTCAACTCGGTTGCAGAAGATATAATGGGTGCAAGTAAAAATGACTGATATTATTGAAATTAAAAATCTTAATAAGAGTTACGGTGAAGTAAAAGCCGTTTCCGATTTATCGTTTAAGGTAAAAAAGGGTGAACTTTTTGCCTTTTTAGGCGTAAACGGCGCGGGTAAATCCACAACCATATCCGTTATGTGTGGAACTTTAACAAAGGATAGTGGAACTGTAATAATCAACGGCGAAGATATTGATAAGGATAGCGATAAGGTTAAGAGCAGTCTTGGCGTAGTGTTTCAACACTCGGTTTTAGACAAGTCGCTCACCGTTTACGATAATTTAGAGCATAGGGCGGCTTTATACGGCATATATGGTCAAGCGTTTAAAGATAGGATTGCCTATCTTGCAGAACTTTTAGAGTTCGGTGATTTGTTAAAGCGCACGGTTGGTAAACTTTCGGGTGGGCAACGCCGTAAAATAGACGTTGCTAGGGCGCTATTAAACGACCCCGAAATACTCGTTCTCGACGAGCCTACGACAGGGCTAGACCCACAAACACGTATGAATATGTGGGCAGTTATAGAAAAACTGCGCAAGGAAAAGCAGATGACCGTTTTTCTTACTACACACTATATGGAAGAAGCGGGCGACGCCGATTACGTGGTTATTATCGACGGGGGCAAAATCGTTGCAGAAGGCACGCCTTTGCAACTTAAAAACGCTTATACGGGCGATTATATTTACGTTTACGGAATAGACGACGCTAGCGCTGATAAACTAGGCGTTAAATACCAAAAGATAGGTGGCGCGCATAGGTTCACCGTTGAAAATACAAAAGACGCTACTTCGCTTATTCTTAAACACCCCGAACTGTTCGTGGATTACGAAGTTACCAAGGGCAAAATGGACTCTGTATTCTTGAACGTTACGGGCAAAAAACTAGAAGGGGGTACGGGCAAATGAAAGTATTTTTAAGAGTGCTGAAACGGAACGTTAAAATGTTCTTTAAGGATAAAGGGCTATTCTTTACTTCGCTTATTACCCCGTTGATACTGTTGGTGCTTTACGCAACCTTTTTATCTAACGTTTACCGCGATAGTATAAACACTATTTTTAAGGGTATGGGCAATCCGATAGACGATAAACTACTAAACGGTTTGGTAGGTGGGCAATTGTTTTCTTCCTTGCTTGCTGTAAGTTGCGTAACCGTATCTTTCTGCTCTAATATGCTTATGGTGCAAGATAAGGTTTCAGGGGCTAGAAAAGATATGCTTATAACCCCCGTAAAGCGTTCTACTTTGGCTTTCGGCTATTATTTTTCCACCCTTATAAGCACCTTAATAATTTGCTTTATCGCTTGTGGGGCGTGCATAATCTACGTTGCGCTAACCGGTTGGTATATGTCTTTTACAGACGTGTTGTTGGTGCTTTTAGACGTGTTTATTTTAGTTACGTTCGGCACGGCGTTATCTTCGGTAATAAATTTCTTCTTGTCTTCACAAGGTCAAATTTCGGCAGTCGGCTCTATAGTAAGTTCTTGCTACGGTTTTATTTGTGGCGCGTATATGCCCATATCTAGTTTTGGGGCAGGGCTTAGGGAGGTAATTATGTTTATGCCCGGAACTTACGGAACTTCGCTTATAAGAAATCATACCTTGAACGGCGCGCTAACCGAACTTTCAAAAACCTACCCGCCCGAAGCGGTTAGCGGTCTTAAAGACGCAATAGATTGTAACCTTTATTTCTTTGGAACAAGGGTGGAAGTTTCCACTATGTATTTAGTAACCGTGTTGACGGTGGTGGTTTTGGTCGGCGCTTACGTGTTGATAAACGTTTTATCAAAAGGCAAAAATAAATAATGAAAAAACGCAATCTAAATAGGTTGCGTTTTTATTTACAATAAAAAAATTATGTGTTAAAATATTTAAATAAGGTATAATTACGGAAAGAGTATGGAAAAGCGCAATTTTGAATTAAAATCAAAATTTAAACCTACGGGCGATCAACCGCAGGCGATTGAAAAACTTACCGAAGGTATTCGTGACGGGTTAAGAACGCAAGTTCTTTTGGGCGTTACTGGTAGCGGTAAGACTTTTACCATGGCTAACGTTATAAACAACCTTAACCGACCTGCGCTCGTTATCGCGCATAACAAAACTCTCGCCGCCCAACTCTGTAACGAGTTTAGGGAATTTTTCCCTAATAATAGGGTGGAATTCTTCGTTTCTTATTACGATTATTACCAACCGGAAGCGTATATTCCTAGCACGGATACCTATATAGAAAAAGACCTTGCGATTAACGACGAGATAGATAAACTTCGCCACTCGGCAACATGTTCGCTATCAGAAAGAACGGATACTATCGTGGTGGCGTCGGTTTCCTGCATTTACGGGCTTGGCGCGCCCGAAGAATATTATAGACTTGCCGTATCTATACGCCCTGACGACGAGATTAGTCGTGACGAATTGATGCGTAAATTAGTCGGTATTCAGTACACTAGAAAGGACGTGGATTTTTCCCGTTCGTCCTTTAGGGTTCGTGGGGACGTAGTGGATATTTTTCCGTCGTCTAATACTGAAATTATTATTCGAGTGGAGTTCTTCGGAGATACGGTTGACCGAGTTTGCGAAGCCGAATTCGTTACGGGCAAAGTGATTTCCGAGCTTAAACACGCGGTTATTTTCCCCGCAAGCCACTACGCCGTTGCAGAAGAAAAACTAAACGGCGCGCTATACGCTATAGAACGCGATCGTGATGAAGAAGTAAGGTTTTTCAACGAGCAAGGCAAACTTATCGAAGCGCAACGCCTTCAACAACGCACCGACTACGATATAGAAATGATACGAGAGATAGGGTTTTGCAAGGGGATAGAAAACTACAGTAGGTATTTTGACGGCAGAGAAATAGGTCAACCCCCCTTTACTTTGCTTGATTATTTCCCCGACGATTTTATCGTGTTTATAGACGAGTCGCATATGACTATTCCACAGATAGGCGCAATGTTTAACGGGGATAGGTCTAGAAAAACTAGTTTGGTTGACTACGGTTTTCGCTTAAAGTCGGCTTTTGATAACCGTCCTCTTACCTTCGACGAGTTTGACGCGCGCGTTGGTCAAATGGTTTGCGTTTCGGCAACACCTGCAAAGTACGAACTAGAGCAAGCGGGGCAAGTGGTAGAACAACTAATTCGACCGACTGGGCTAATCGACCCAGAAATAACCGTTAAACCCACTAAAAACCAAATCGACGACCTTTTAATCGAGATTAACGGGGTGGTTAAAGACGGTGGTAGGGTGCTTATAACTACGCTAACTAAAAAGATGGCGGAAAGTCTTACCGAGTACTTAAAAGAAAACGGCGTTCGCGTTAGATATATGCACAGCGATATAGATACTATGGAACGTATTGAAATTGTTTCCGCCCTTCGTGGTGGTGAATTCGACGTGCTTTGTGGTATTAACCTTTTAAGAGAAGGTTTAGACCTACCCGAAGTAAAACTCGTGGCTATATTAGACGCCGATAAGGAAGGGTTTTTGCGTAGCGAAACTTCGCTTATTCAAACGATAGGGCGTGCGGCGCGTAACGCTGAAGGTAGGGTTATAATGTACGCCGATAATATTACGGGTAGTATGAATAGGGCTATTAAGGAGACCGAGCGCCGTAGAAAAATTCAGTCGGATTACAACAAAGAACACGGTATAGTACCTAAAACTATCGTCAAAGATATAGTTAATACCTTAGAAATCACCAAGAAAACGGATAGAACTAAAGATATAAAGAAACAAGATATCCCCGAAGAAATAGAAAAGTTAAAGGCGCTTATGAAGATTGCGTCGCAAAATCTTGACTTTGAAAAATGTATCGAGATTAGGGATACCATTGCAAAACTTAAACTAAAAATGAGAAAATAATATGAACGAACTTATAATTAAAGGGGCAAGGGAAAACAACTTAAAAAACGTAGATTTAACTATTCCAAGAGATAAACTCGTGGTCTTTACGGGGCTTTCGGGTAGTGGCAAATCCACCCTTGCGTTTGAAACTATTTACGCCGAAGGTCAGCGCAGATACGTGGAAAGTCTTTCTAGTTACGCCCGTATGTTTTTGGGGCAAATGGAAAAACCAGACGTCGATAGTATCGAAGGGCTTTCGCCTGCGATATCGATTGACCAAAAAACCACTTCGCACAACCCGCGCTCTACGGTCGGCACGGTAACTGAAATTTACGACTATTTCCGTCTGCTATTCGCAAGAACGGGCGTTCCGCATTGCCCCGAGTGTGGTAGGGAAATAAGTAGGCAAACGGTTGACCAAATTGCGGATAAGATTATGGAAATGCCCGTCGGCACGAAAATACTAGTAAACGCGCCCGTAGTTCGTGGTAAAAAAGGGGAATATACCAAGAATTTCGAGAGTTATAAAAAGAGTGGTTACGCTAGGGTAGAAGTTGACGGCGTAGTGTATAATCTTGACGAAGAAATTAAACTTGATAAAAATAAAAAGCACACGATAAGCGTGGTTATAGATAGGCTTATCGTTAAAGAAGGCATAGAAAAAAGGCTTTCCGATAGCCTTGAAGTAGCGCTTAAACTTGCAGAAGGGCTTGTGGAAATTTCCGTGGTTGACGGGGAAAAATATCTTTATTCCACCAAATATTCCTGCCCCGACTGTGGTATAAGCATTGAAGAAATAGAGCCACGCCTTTTCTCGTTTAACAATCCTTACGGCGCTTGCCCCGAGTGCGCGGGCATAGGGTTTAGAAAGGAAATAGACGAGATTTTGGTGGTTAAAGACCCTAACAAAAGTTTACGAGAAGGGGCTATGACTATTACCGGTTGGAACTTGGATACGGGTAGAATGACGGCTATGTATTTTAACGCGCTATCCAAGCATTACGGGTTTAGTTTAGATACACCCGTTAAAGATTTGCCCGAGCATATTTATAAGATGTTGCTTTACGGTAACAACGGCGAAAAAATTCAAATGGAATACGCCACTAAGACATTTAGCGGTAGTTACGAAAGTTCGTGGGAAGGTATTATTCCCAACCTTGAACGCAGATATAGGGAAACGACTAGCGATTACACTAAGAGCGAAATAGAGCGTTATATGAACGTATGCCCGTGTAATACTTGCCACGGCAAAAGGTTGAGAAAGGAAGCGCTTGCAGTTACGGTAGGTGGTAAAAACATATCAGAACTTACGGATATGCCCGTATCCGAACTAAAAGAGTTCGTTATAAAACTTAAACTAGATAAAACGCAAACGCTTATTGCCGAGCCTATCGTTAAGGAAATTAAGGCAAGGCTTGACTTTTTAATTAACGTTGGGTTAAGTTATCTTACTCTTTCTAGAAACGCGTCTACCCTTTCGGGTGGCGAATCGCAACGTATTAGGCTAGCAACGCAAATAGGTAGCGGGCTTACGGGCGTGCTATATATTCTAGACGAGCCTAGTATCGGTCTTCATCAAAGAGATAATGAAAAACTGCTTGCAACGCTTAAACGCTTGCGCGATTTAGGCAACACTTTAATAGTCGTAGAACACGACGAGGACACTATGCGTCAAGCAGATTTTATCGTAGATATAGGCCCTAAAGCGGGCGTTCACGGTGGGGAAATAGTGGCAACGGGTAGCGTTCAAGATATTATAAACGAGCCACGCTCGATTACTGGCGATTACCTTTCGGGTAGAAGAAAAATCGACATCCCGTCCGAGCGCAAAACCCCAGACGGAAGATGGCTTACGGTGGTTGGCGCAAGGCAAAACAACCTTAAAAATATTACGGTTAAGTTCCCCGTAGGGCTCATAACGGCGGTTACGGGCGTTTCGGGTAGCGGTAAGA
>JAFTIK010000051.1 GCA_017456945.1 Clostridia bacterium | reverse complement strand
GAGGAACTTAAATTCGTTCCAAACCAAATGGCGTCAAAACTTAGAAAAGACGAGAGTGGTATTATAGCGTTATTAGTACCCGTTATAGACCATCCGTTCTTTTCTAAACTAGCCTATTTCGTAGAGGACGAGGCTGATAAATTCGGCTACTCGATACTCCTCGTTTCTTCTCAACGAAAAATAGCGAAAGAATCGAAAATTTTAGAGCGAATAAGAAGAAGAGAGGTAGACGGTGCGGTTTTCGTTACCCACTACAAACATTCTAAGGAAGAATTAAAGGGTTGCCCCGTAGTTTCTATCGATAGACCTTTAGGCGAGGGAATACCTTACGTTACTTCTGATAATTACGACGCTACTAAAAACGCTATTAAATATTTGATTGAAAAGGGATGTAAAAAGATAGGTTACGTTGGCTCTAAGCCTTCGGTTGAATCTGAAGTTTTAAAAAGGGAAGAGGCGTACTTAGACGTTATGAAAGAGTACGGGATGACGCCGAGAATTAAAAACGACGTAATCTTCCACGGCGACGAAATAAACGTCGTAAACGATTTTTTAGACTCTTACCCCGACGTAGACGGCGTATTTGCGGCAGGTTATACGATGGCGCAAGTTTTGTGCGATACCGCGCTAAATAGGGGAATAAAAGTCCCTGACGAAATGCAAATCGTTGCTTACGACGGAGCGTTCGGGCAGTCGAGTAACAATAGGCTCTTAACCTACGTTGAACAGCCCGTTGAAGAAATTGCAAGAAAGGTAGTAAGACTTTTAATAGAAACGATAGAAGAAAGAGAAGTTCCAACGAGAACTATGCTTAAAACGACCTTAAAAATAGGTTTAACGACCAAATAAATAACGACGGTTGTCGTAAAAGGAGAAAAATATATGAAAAACTTATTAAAGAGATTAGGTTTAATCTTAATAGTAGTAGCAATGCTTTTTGTTTCTGCTTGTTCAAACGGCTCTTCTAACGTAGGAGGAGGCGAAAATAATGGAGAATCAACTACTGACAAAGACGGAAATACCGTAATTAAAATTATGTTCCACGTTGACTCTAAGTCTGCTGAAGGTCAAGCGTATAAAAAACGTATCGACGCGTTTAACGCCGCTTACAAAGATAAAAATATTAAGGCGTCGGCATCTTACATAGCGCGTACTACGGGCGCAGCCGACTACGAACAAAAACTTATCGGTATGCAAAACGAAGGAAGTTTGCCTGATATCATTACTTTCGACGCGCCAAACTGCGCAAGTTATGCAAAATCAGAACTAATTTACGACCTTTCTAATATCGTTCCACAAGACGTTAAAAACGATTTCTTATCTTTGAACGAATATAACGGTAAATTATACGGTTTACCAATTCAAGAGTCAAGCGCTGGTTTTTATTACAATAAGGCTATTTTTGCAGAGGCAGGCGTTGACGTTTCGGGCTATACCGTAGAAAATCCTTGGACTTTTGAACAGTTCAAAGCAGTTTGTCAGCAAATTAAAAACAAGGGAAAAATGGCGGTAGATATGCGTTTAGACGCTACTAAAGACGAAACTGCAACCTACTTATTATATCCTTTCGTTTACGCAGCAGGCGGAAAGTTCTTGTCGGAAGACGGTCTTACTGCAAACGGATATTTAAACAGTGACGAAACTAAAAAAGGATTCCAATTCTTAAAAGACTTAGTAAGTTCGGGATATACTTCTTACGCAATCGGCGCAACCGATTTCTTTGACGGAAAAGTAGGTATGTACCTTTCTTCTGGTTGGACTATTCCCGACCTTGACAACAAATATACTACCGTTTTCCCAAACCGTGACGCATGGGGATTATTGCCTTATCCAAAGGACGTAGAGTGCGCAAGCGCAACGGGAAGTTGGTCTTTTGCAATTACTAACAACCACCACACCGATACAACTCATATTAAAGAACTTCTTCTTTGGCTCGTAACCCCTGAAAGTTCAAAAGTTATAACAGACGCAACGGGTATGATTCCTGCAAGAAAATCGGTAGAAACTAACTACGCTGAAGGTTCGCCTGAATCAGTTTTACTTTCTCAACTCGCTAAAACGGGTGTTGAGCGTCCGGTAACTATAGGTTATCCACAATTTTCAACTAACTTTAGAAATATCGTTTACGAGATGAAAGACGGCGACCTTGCAACTATACTCAGAGAAAAAGCGACTTCGCTTCAAAAAGATTTAGATAACCTAAAAAATATTTAATTCGATAATCGGAGGGGGACATGTTAGGTTCTACACTTGCGATATTCGGCGTATTATTCGCAATATTTTTTGCAGTTGCCGTAAAAGACGTTTTAACTGCAAAGAAAAAAAGAATACGCTACAATTATAAAAACTGCATAGTGTCTTACGGTATGTTGCTACCGGCGGTTATTCTTGGGTTTATATTCGTCTTACTGCCTATAATTTATTCGCTTGGCTACGCTTTTACGGATTTCTATCTTTTAAAGCCAAACGATATAGACGTAGATTTTACTAACTTTAAGAAAATTTACGACAGTATAGTTACGAAAGGCGATATGTATAACGCAATACGTAATACTTCAATCTTCGTCGTTGGCGTAGTACCGCTTCAAATAGGTATGGCTTTAGGGCTTGCTCTGTTCGTTAATAGAACTAAGCCCTTAGTCGGCGTATTTAAAATTTGTTATTTTGCACCCGTCGTAATATCCCTTACCATAACTTCGTATCTGTGGTTGCAAATTTTGTCGCCGTCGGAGAGCAGTTTATTAAACTCAATCTTAAAGATATTCGGACAAGAACCCAAAGACGTTTTAAGAGATAAGAAAAAGGCTATGCTTTGGATAGTTATTATGAGTGCATGGCAAGGTTGCGGATATCAAATGTTAATTTTCTTATCGGGACTTACTAATATCCGTAAAGAATTATACGAGGCGGCGTCTTTAGACGGAGCAAACGCATTTAGGAAATTTTTAAACGTTACTTGCCCGGGTCTTCGTTCGACCTTTTTATTCGTAGTAATCACCGTTTTCGTCGGTGCTTGCAGAATAATGGTTCAACCTATGCTTATGACGGGCTATCAGTCGCATACCGTAACTCTCAGTTACTATATGTACGTACAAGGATATTCTTACCGTTTGGTAGGTTATTCGTCTGCCGTTGCGCTTTTAATGACGATAGTTATGGGAAGTATAACGTTAGTACAAAGAAGACTTTTAAGGGAGAAAAATTGATATGGAAAAAGAATTAGTCAAAAAGCCCTTAGAAGAGGCTGAAATTTTAAGAAAAAAAGTTGCAAGAAGAAAG
>JAFTIK010000050.1 GCA_017456945.1 Clostridia bacterium | reverse complement strand
GATCATTGCTTGCGTAAAGCAGGTTGGGATACTCACGGTCTTCCCGTAGAACTTGAAGTTGAAAAAGTTCTTGGTATGGATGGAAAGCAAGATATCGAAAAATATGGTATCGAACCTTTTATACAAAAATGTAAAGAAAGCGTTTGGAAATATAAGTCCGAATGGGAAAAGATGAGTGATCGCGTAGGCTACTGGGCAGATATGGAAAATCCCTACGTTACCTACGAAGATAATTATATCGAGTCAGTTTGGTGGGCTATTAAAACCATTGCCGAAAAAGGGCTTTTATATAAGGGACATAAAATCGTTCCTTACTGCCCACGTTGTGGAACGGCTCTTTCTTCGCACGAAGTAGCGCAAGGCTATAAAGACGTTAAGGAAGTTTCGGTTTTCGTTCGTTTTAAGATGAAAGATAGGGAAAACGCATATTTCCTTGCTTGGACGACTACGCCTTGGACGTTACCTTCTAACGTTGCGCTTTGTATGAATCCTAACGAAGACTACGTAGAAATAGTTGCCGAAGACGGCGCTACCTACGTTCTCGCTCAAGCGCTTGCGCCCACTCTATTTGAAAATTACACTACCGTAAGCGTTAAAAAGGGCAAGGAATACGAAGGGTGTGAATATATTCCGCTTTTCGACTATGCCGTAGGTTCTTTTAAAGAAAAGGCTTATTACGTAGTTTGCGATAATTACGTTACGCTTACCGACGGTAGCGGTATCGTTCATATTGCGCCCGCGTTCGGTGAAGACGATGCAAACGTTGGTAGAAATTATAACTTACCTTTCGTTAAACTCGTTGACGATAGGGGCAGAATGACCGAAAGCACTCGCGAACTTGCGGGAATGTTTGTAAAAGACGCTGACAAGGTTATTATCAAAACGCTTAAAGAAAACGGCTTGTTGTTCAAAGAAATGGCTTTTGAACACAGTTATCCTTTCTGTTGGCGTTGCGATACACCCCTTCTTTACTATGCAAGAAGTAGTTGGTTTATAAAGATGACTGCCGTTAAAGACAGATTGCTAAAAGCCAACGATTCTATAAACTGGATGCCTGAAACTATCAAAAACGGCAGAATGGGTAACTTCTTAGAAAACGTTATCGACTGGGGTATTTCCCGTGAACGTTACTGGGGAACGCCACTACCCGTATGGGTTTGTAACAAGTGTGGTAAAATCCACGTTATCGGTAGCAAGCAAGAACTTAAAGACCTTTGTCACGTAGAAGGTGATATTGAACTTCACCGTCCGTATATCGACGATTGTACTTTCGATTGTGAATGCGGTGGTAAATTTATTCGTGAAAAAGAAGTTATCGACTGTTGGTTTGACTCGGGTTCTATGCCTTTCGCGCAGTATCACTATCCTTTTGAAAACAAGGAATTGTTCGAAAGTCATTTCCCAGCAGACTTTATTAGTGAAGCAATCGACCAAACTAGAGGTTGGTTTTACACGTTGCTAGCAATATCCACCTTGTTGTTCGATAAAGCGCCTTTCAAAAACTGTATCGTTTTAGGGCACGTTAACGACAAGAACGGTATTAAAATGAGTAAGCATAAAGGCAACGTAGTTGATCCGTGGAGTATCCTAGACAAGCAGGGCGCAGACGCCGTAAGGTGGTATTTCTACACGGGTTCTGCTCCGTGGTTGCCGTCTAGATTCTACGAAGACGCAGTATCCGAAGCGCAAAGAAAGTTTATGGGTACGTTGTGGAACACCTACGCTTTCTTCGTGCTCTACGCAGATATAGATAAATATAATCCCGCGGAATATAATCTCAAAGATTGTAAACTTTCGCTTATGGATAAGTGGGTGCTCTCTAAACTCAACACGCTTATTAAGACGGTTGATAAAGGGCTTGCATCATATAACATTTTTGATAGCGCTCGCGCGCTACAGAGTTTTACCGACGACCTTTCTAATTGGTACGTTCGCCGTGGTAGAGAACGTTACTGGGGACACGATATGAACGACGACAAAATCGCCGCTTATACCACCCTTTATACGGTGCTCGTTTCTATGGCAAAGCTTTCCGCTCCGTTTACGCCCTTTATGGCAGAAGCAATCTATCAAAATCTAGTTCCTTCTTTCTATAAAGACGCGCCCGAATCGGTACATCTCTGCGCTTTCCCCGAAGTTGATGAAAGCGCAATAGATATTGAACTTGAAGACGGAATGCAGAACGTTTTAGATATCGTAGTGCTTGGTAGAGCGTGCAGAAACGCATCTTATATTAAAAACCGTCAACCGCTTGCTAAAATTTTCGTATGTTCTGAAAGGAAAACAGAACTTACCGAAGGGCTTTTGGAAATTGCAAAAGACGAACTTAACGTTAAAGAAGTTGAATATCTTAAAGATGCAACTAAGTTCGTAACGTATAAGATTAAACCTCAACTTAAAACGCTCGGTCCTAAATACGGCGCAAAACTTGGCAAGGTAAGAAAGTTCTTTGAAGTTTGCGATGCTAACGACCTTGTTCAAACGGTTAAGAAAGGGGAAATCTATAAGACGGAATTTGAGGGGGATACCTTTGAATTTGCTTTAGACGACTTACTTATCTCTACCGAAAGCGCAGAAGGCTTTACTGCGTCTAGCGATATGGGTATAACGGTTGTAATGGATACCGTAGTAACCGAAGAACTTAAAGCCGAAGGCGTGGAAAGAGAAATCATCTCTAAAATCCAAACTATGAGAAAAGATGCAGGTTTTGAAGTCGTTGACAGAATAACCGTAAATTACGTAACCGAAGACCAAGGTGTT
>JAFTIK010000049.1 GCA_017456945.1 Clostridia bacterium | reverse complement strand
GAACTAGCAAAGATGGTAACCGATTTCTGCATAATGAAAGACGGAAAAATCTTAAAGACGATGACGGTAGAAGAACTAGAAAAAGAGCGTGGCGGTTTAGATATCAACGAATACTACGTTAAACTTATTTCCGAATAAAAAACATAAACAGTCTGCAATTTGCGCAGACTGTTTTTATATGAAAAAACAAGTTAAAGGTTTATTTGAACTATTTTCCGAAAAGCGTTTAACAACGGTTGCGGGCGCGTGGGTATATTATTTTTTAATGTCGGTTATTCCGCTAGCGTTTTTGCTTGCTACTGCGTTCGGGGTGTTTGGTATAGATATTTTATTCGATTTAGTATCAAGACTGCCCGAAGAGTTTCGTCAAGCGGGCGTAGCCATAGCCGAAACGGCAGAGCACGCATCTAAAAGCGTTACCTTGCTATTTATTATAACGGTTATTTTTTCTTGCACCACCTTGCTAAACCAAATGTCTAAAGACGGCGATTTTATTTACGGGGTTAAAGCCGAAAAAAAGCGTGGCGTGTTGCGTAGGGTTTGGGCTATAGTTGCGCTTGGCGCTCTATTTACCGTGTTTTTGTGCATGGCGTTTTTGTTTGCGTTTAGGGTGAAAATCGTTACCAAGGGCATAAACGGCAACGTTAAACTTTTTTTGGCTGTTTTAGCCTTTTCTTTGATTATTCTGTTTTGTTATGCTATAATAATCGTGTTATATAAATTTATTAGCCCTGTAAAACAGAAACTCGGCAGTTTATTTTTGGGTGGCTTGGTGTCGTTATCTACCATAGTCGTAGGCACGCTCGGCTTAAGCCTTTATTTAAGGTTTTTTAACTCGTATAACGCCTTTTACGGCAGTCTTGCGGGAATAGTCGTCTTTCTTATATGGGCATATATAGTTATGGTGGGGCTAGTGATAGGGGCAATCATCAACAAGCGCTCGTACGATTTAACCTTATCAACAGAAAAAGTAAAGCCGAAAAAGGTGGCTACTAAACCCAAACTTAAAAGGGCGTAAGATATGCAAAATGGTAGTTTAAGCAAAAAGAATATTATAATAAACGTCGTGGTTATTCTTATCGTCGGCGCGCTTTCCTATTACTATCTTACAAGTAGCCAAGTTATAACCACGTCGTCTATTAAAAGTGTAAAGATTGTGCATATATTAGCGGTAACGGCGTTCTTTTATTTAAGTTTTCTTTTGCTTGCTTTGCTAGACCGTGGAATATACGAAGATTTTACCGATAAAATGAATTACGGCAGATGTTTGGTAAACGTTTTAACCGGCAATCTCGGCTCTGCGGTTACACCTTATAAACTAGGGCATTTTCCGCTTATGCTAGGCTATCAAAACAAAGTGGGCGTTAAAATAGGCGAAAGCCTTTCCTCGCTCGTTAAGTGTCAGGTGGTTTACAGTTTAACTTCAATAGTTGCCTATTCTATCTTGGTAACCGCGCTTGCTGTTGGCGGTTATACCATAGAGTTTTACGGTCAAACGGTAAGCCTTTGGCTTTGCGTTGGGTTAGGATTAGCCTTTCACTTGGGCGTGTTCGGCGTAATCTGTCTTTTGGCGTTCGTTAAAGGTATAAGAAATGTTGCTCTTTCATTATGGGCAAAACTACTTTATAAACTAAAAAGAATAACTGATAAAGACGAATACGTTGCTCTTCAAGCGGAAAAGTTAGAAGAATACAAGCGTCAAATTACGGCGGTAATAACCAAGATACATAAATATATAGGCTCGTTGCTAATATACTTTGTGGAAATGTTGGTGCTTGGCTCGGTGCAATATATTGCATACCTAATTATATCGGGCGAAAGTTTTAATATCGCCACGGCGTTCGGATTTTACGTTTTATATCTAGCGTCGTCGTATATAACTAACCTAGTTCCCGTGCCTGGGGGTATGGGCACTTCGGAATTGCTGTTTCCCGTTATCTTTGGCGCGCTTATTCCCGATAAGATAATAGGCGGGGTGCTGATATTGTGGCGTGTGTCAACTTACTATCTGCCCGTAATAATAAACTTAATAGTGTTTTCAGTTAATTTTTTGATTTTCAAAAAGGGGAAAAATTAAGGCGTTTGCAAGTGTTTTGCCAACGCCTTTTTAAGTTTTTTCCTTTATCTTTTAAAATTTTGGTTTTAAATGCTTAAAACGATTGACAAAGGCGTATAATAAGTGTAAAATTGAGTTAAAGTTAGCAGTTGAAAGTTAAGAGTGCTAACAAATAACTTTTCAAAGTGCCAAGGTGAAAAGGGATGAAACTTTCTGATAGAAAAAAGAAAATTTTACAGTTAGTCGTTGACGATTATATATCCACGGCTCAACCCGTATCTAGCAAGAGTATAACCGAAAAGTATATGAAGGATATTAGTTCTGCAACGGTAAGAAGCGAACTTGCGCAGTTGGAAGAACTTGGCTATTTAGCCCAACTTCATACTTCTAGTGGGCGCGTACCTTCGATTGACGCTTATAAGTTGTACGTTGACGAACTTATGGATAAGGGCAAACTTACCAGTAAAGAAATCAACGTTATAAAAAGCGCTTTTTCCGAACATGCGGATAATCTTGAAGAAGTGGTGCAAAACGCCGTTAAGGTTATAAGCGAACTTACCGATTACACTTCGGTTGCTTATACGAGTTATAGCGAAAAGGAAAAAATCGTTAAGATAGAACTTTTCCGCATAAAACCCACACAAGCGTTGTTGCTTATACTTACTGAAAACACGCTTATTCGCGACAGATACGTAGAAGTGCCCGAAAATATGACGGACGCGCAGATTGCAGAGTCGGCAAAACTTATGTCAAAACTATTCGTCGGCAAAGATTTTTCTCAAATACGCAAGCTTGACCAAGCGATTAGCGAAGAGTTTAGCGTGTATCGCGAGATTTTCGATAGCGTTATGAACGCCATTGAAGAATACCTTGCTAAAAACAAGGGCAACGTTATGTTAGAAGGTGAAGGCAAGATATTAAACCACCCCGAATATAACGACTCGCAAAAGGTTAAAAACTTCTTGTCGGTGGTAACTAGTAAAGATAGGCTTGCGGGGTTACTTGCGGATAATAGCGACAATATTGAAATCAATATTAAAATAGGTGGCGAAGAAGGTAAGGATATGCCTAGCGACTGTTCGCTAGTAACGGCAACCTATTCGGCTAGCGGTGTCAATCTCGGCACTTACGGTGTAATAGGGCCACTTCGTATGGACTATCAAAAAGTCGTGTCCGTGCTAGAAGGCGTAGGCAAGATTTTAGAAGACGTGCTTAAAAATAACAAATAAAGGAAGACGGTAATGGCAGAAAAGAAAGAAAAGACCAAGGTTTCCGAAACTGAACAAGCCTTGATAGAAGAAAATGAAAATTTAATCAAGGAAACGGAAACGCTTAAAGGTCAGGTAGAAGAATTTAAGGACAAGTGGATGCGCAACGTTGCAGAGTTCGATAACTACAAAAAGCGCAACGCTAAACTTTGGAGCGACGCGTTTAACGAAGGGGTTTCAAGCGTGATATTAAAGATACTTCCCGTCGGCGACAATCTAGACTGGGCTCTCACTTTGGGGCTAGACGAAAAGACGGCGGAAGGTATTAAGGGTATAAGAAAGAAGTTCGAAGAAGTGCTTGAAAGCCTTGAAGTTACCGAAATCAACCCCGTTGGCAAGCCGTTCGACCCCAACGAAGCCGAAGCGGTTATGCAGGTTGAAGGGGAAGAAGGCGAAGAAAGCGAAACTGTAAAAATGGTGTTCCAAAAGGGATATAGAAAAGGCGAAAAGATAATTAGATACGCTAAAGTAAGCGTAGTTAAATAAATAAGACAATAAAAGGAGTGAATATATATGAAAACAATAGGTATCGACTTAGGCACGACTAACTCGTGCGTAGCAGTAATGGAAAACGGTGAACCCGTAGTAATAGCAAACGCAGAAGGCTCTAGAACTACCCCGTCGGTAGTGGCTTTCCAAAAAGACGGCGAAAGACTAGTTGGTCAAGTTGCAAAACGTCAAGCCGTTTCCAACCCCGACAGAACTATAGCGTCTATTAAAAGACACATGGGCTCGGATTATAAAGTAAACGTTGACGGTAAGGCTTACACCCCGCAAGAAATTTCCGCTATGGTGCTTACCAAACTTAAAAAAGATGCAGAAGCATATCTAGGTGGCGCAGTTACCGACGCGGTAATTACCGTTCCCGCATACTTCTCTGATAGCCAACGTCAAGCAACCAAAGACGCTGGTAAGATTGCAGGGCTTAACGTTCTTCGTATCATAAACGAACCTACGGCTGCGGCTCTTTCTTACGGCCTTGATAAAGAAGGCAAAACCCAAAAGGTTATCATCTACGACCTTGGTGGTGGTACGTTCGACGTTTCTATTATGGAAATAGGCGACGGCGTGTTTGAAGTTTTGGCAACCCACGGCAACAACATGCTCGGTGGTGACGACTTCGATAAGCGCGTTATGGATTATCTCGTTGCAGAATTCAAGCAGAAAGAAGGTATCGACCTTTCTAACGATAAACTCGCTATGCAAAGATTAAAAGAAGCGGCAGAAAAGGCTAAAATCGAACTTTCGGGTATGAGTAAAACCAACGTTAACCTTCCGTTTATCACGGCAGACGCAACAGGTCCTAAACACCTTGACGTTGACCTTACCAAACAGAAGTTCGACGCTCTTACCGCAGATCTCGTTCAAGCAACGGTAATTCCTATGAAAAAGGCTATGGAAGACGCAGGTCTTTCTTATTCGGAAATCGATAAGGTTATCTTGGTAGGTGGTTCTACCCGTATTCCCGCAGTTATCGACGAAGTAAGAAAGGTAACGGGCAAAGAACCCTTTAAGGGCATTAACCCCGACGAATGCGTTGCTATCGGCGCTGCTATTCAAGGCGGCGTATTATCCGGCGAAGTTAAAGACGTTCTTCTCTTAGACGTAACGCCTTTGTCGCTCGGTATTGAAACGCTCGGTGGCGTTTGCACAAAACTCATTGAAAGAAACACCACTATCCCAGCTAAAAAATCTCAAGTATTCTCTACCGCTGCAGATAATCAAACGCAAGTTGATATCCATATTCTTCAAGGTGAAAGAGAATTTGCTAAAGACAATAAAACGCTCGGTAGATTTGAACTTTCAGGCATTGCTCCCGCACCTCGTGGCGTACCCCAAATCGAAGTTACTTTCGATATTGACGCTAACGGTATAGTTAACGTTTCGGCAAAGGATTTAGGCACGGGCAAGTCGCAAAACATTACGATTACCGCATCTTCTAACCTTTCTGAAGAAGATATCAACAAGGCTGTTAACGAAGCAAAACAATACGAAGAAGAAGATAAAAAGCGTAAGGAAACGGTAGAAAACCATAATAAACTTGACGGGCTTATCTTTACGGTAGAAAAATCTATGAAAGACCTTGCGGATAAACTTACCGACGAAGACAAGGCTAAACTTGAAGAAGCCGTTAAGGAAGCAAAGACTGAACTCGATTCTAACGACAACGATAGAATGATTAAGGCTACTGAAAAACTTTCTAACGAATCGCAAGCCGTGTTTGCAAAGCTTTATCAACAGGCTCAACAAGATCCTAACGCGCAAGGTGGCAATACCGACGGTGGTGAAGAATTCCATCAATAATTTTTTAGACGACTAATTTAATAGATTTTTTGCATACTGAAAGGCAATTTTCTGCCTTTCAGTTTGTGCTAAACAAGGAAAAATTATGGCTAAAGACTATTATAAAATTCTGGGCGTGGATAAATCTGCGTCGCAAGACGATATTAAAAAGGCTTATAGAAAATTAGCAAGACAATATCACCCCGACTTACACCCCAACGACAACGTCGCTGCGGAAAAGTTTAAGGAAATAAACGAAGCCAACGAAGTTTTATCCGACGAAACTAAGAGAAAAAATTACGACACTTTCGGTGACCCTAACGGCAACATGGGTGGCTTTGGCGGTGGTGGCGCGGGCGGATTTAGTGGCTTCGGTGGATTTGAAGATATTTTCGGCGATATATTCGGTGGCTTTGGCGGTGGGCGCAGTAGAGCGCAGACCAAGACCAAGGGCGAAGACCTTACTTTAGAAATTACTTTAAGTTTCTTAGACGCTGCTAAAGGTTGTCGCAGAGAAGTTGTTTATACTAGAAATCAAACTTGTACGGAATGTAAGGGCACGGGCGCTAAAGGTGGCACGGCTTATAAAACTTGTCCTACTTGCGGTGGCTCTGGGCAGGTGGAATACACCACTTCAAACGGCTTTTTCCGCCAAGTAAGCGTAAAGCCTTGTACCGATTGTCACGGTACGGGCAAAAAGATTATAGAGCCTTGTAAAGAGTGTTCTGGTAGAGGGTACACTAAGGCTAACACCAAACTTACCTTTGATATTCCTGCGGGCGCTGACAACGGTAGTTACATAAGAAAGGCAGGTTACGGCGAAGCAAGCAGAAACGGCGGGCCGTCTGGCGATCTTATCGTAGTTATTAAAGTTGAACCTAGCAAGATATTTAAGCGCAAGAATTTCGACCTTTACATGGAACTTCCCATTAGTTTTAAGACTGCCGCGCTCGGTGGCAAAGTAAAAGTTCCGCTTATCGACGAAACTATGGATTATACTATTCCCGAAGGAACGCAAAGCGGAAAGGTTTTCTGCGTTCGTGGCAAGGGTATAAAATCCCGTCGTGGTACGGGTGACCTTTATATAGTGGTAACCGTGGAAATTCCAACGAGAATTTCAAGGGCGCAGAAAAAACTTTTAGAGCAGTTTGAAGATGAAACGGACATTAAGCAATGTTCGCAAATGAAACGTTATAAAGACAACGTGGAAACAATGTACGGTGAAAATCCGTACGGAAAATAATTATGGAAAATTACATTGAACTTACGGTATCAACCACGCATATCGGTAGCGAGATAGTAAGCGACGTGCTTTGGGGTTATACCGAGAACGGCGTGGTTATATCGGATATACAAGACGTTATAGACCTTGCGCGCGACGGTAGAGCGTGGGATTACGCAGACGAATCGGTGTTTAAGGCGGATAAAACCGTTTTGGTAAAAGCCTTTTTTCCTATAGAAACGGCTAACGAAACAATAGGTAAAGTGGAAAGGGATTTGGCTAACTTAAAAAGTGTTGGCGAACTCGATTTCGGCACGCTTGAAACGGCTAAACGCCCTATAGACGGCGACCTTTGGCGTGAACAATGGAAAGAGCATTTTAAGCCTATTCCTATCGGCAAGGTAGTTATCGTTCCCGAATGGATAGATTATAAAGAAAAGGACGGGGAGATAAAAATTCTTCTCGATTCTAATATGGCGTTCGGCACGGGCGAACACGAAACTACTTCTATGTGCGTAGCCTTTTTAGATAAATACGTCAAACCCCAATACACCGTTTTAGACGTTGGTTGTGGTAGTGGAATACTAGGTATAACCGCATCTAAACTCGGCGCTAATAAGGTAATAATGACGGATATAGACGAATGCGCAATCGTTGCAAGCGAGCATAATATGAAACTTAACGGGGTTACCAACGGAACTGTTTTATTAAAGAACTTGCTTGACGATAATACTGTTAAAGGCGACGTTATCGCTTGTAATATTATGGCTGAAGTTCTCATTGCGTTCGCCCCCTTTATAGGCGCAAACTTAAATCCCGACGGGGTAATTATATTAAGTGGCATACTCAAAGAAAGATTAGGCGCGGTAAGGCAAGCGTATATAGTCGCGGGCTTTACTTTCATAGAAGAAAAAATCAAGGGCGAGTGGTCGGCGCTCGTCGTGAAAAAAGGTAAATAAAAATGAAAGCAGTAGTTTTTACACTCGGTTGTAAAGTTAACGAGTGCGAAAGCGATTCGCTTATTGCAGGGCTTGCCGAAAGGGGGTACGAAGTAAGCGATCAACTCGTGCCTGCGGATTTATACGTAGTAAACACTTGCGCAGTTACGGCAGAAGCCGAAAAAAAATCTAGGCAAATGGAAAGCAGAATAAAAAAACTTAATCCAAACGCCAAGATTATTTTTACGGGTTGCGCAACCCAAAAAAATCCGCAATCGTTTGCAAACAAGTCTGATTCGTATTTGGTTACGGGCGCTTTTTCAAAAAATAAAATTCTAGATATGCTAGATAAAACGGGGGTAGTTATACAACCACCCTGTTCGCAGTTTGAAGAATTAAACACGGTTAAATCGCTCAGAACCCGTACTTACGTAAAGGTGCAAGACGGTTGTAACAATTTTTGCAGTTACTGCATTATCCCGTATTTAAGGGGTAGAATAAGAAGTCGTAACCCAGATAGCGTTATCGCGGAAATCACGGCTATAAACCCTAAAGAAGCGGTTATAAACGGCATAAATCTTTCTGCTTACGAATTTGATGGCAAAGGGCTTACCGGACTTATAGAACGCTTAAAAGACGTAGAGTGTAGAATAAGGCTTGGCTCGCTTGAAATAGGGGTTATAGACGACGGTTTTTTGTCGGCGCTAAAAAATCTTAAAAATTTTGCGCCACATTTTCATTTATCCTTGCAGTCGGGCTCAAACAACGTCTTGAAAAAGATGAATAGGCATTATACGGCTGAAGAGTATTTGCAAAAGGTAAATCTTATAAGGGAATATTTCCCTAACGCAGGCATTACCACCGATATTATCGTTGGGTTTCCAACCGAAACTGAACAAGATTTTATAGAAACGGTTAATTTGGTAGATAAGGTTAAGTTTTCAGATATACATCCTTTCCCGTTTAGCCCGCGTAGCGGAACGGTGGCGTTCAAGATGCAAGACTTACCAAAGGAAATTAAAAAAGATAGGCAAAACAGACTGTTAAAAAAGAAAGCCGAGTGTAAGCAGGCGTTCGTAAACGGGCTTGTCGGCAAAACTTGCGACTTTTTGTTTGAAGAAGAAAAGGATGGGTATTTTGAAGGGTACTCGGAAAACTACGTAAGGCTTTACTTGAAAGATTTTTCTGGAACGCACGATATAGTAAAAGTACAAATAATCGCGCCGTTTAAGGACGGGGCTTTGGCGAAGATTAAGGAGTAAAGTTATGAAAAACGGTGAAAAATGGTTGGACGTTGACGGCAATCCTATCGAAGCGCACGGCGGTTGTAGGTTGGTTTATCAAGGCAAAACTTACTGGTATGGGGAAAACCGTACCGAAGATAACTACGTTTCTTGTTACGTAAAAGTGGAAAACGGGTGGAAGTTTCTAAACAACGTTTTAACCGCGCACTCTAAAACCGAACAAACGAGAGTTCAAGCAAACCTTTCTTTCGTTTCAGATAATGAAGACGGAAGTAAGGCGCAGGCAATTATAGAGCGCCCAAAGGTGGTTTATAATAAGAAGACGGGCAAGTTCGTTATGTGGATGCACTTTGAGCGTTCAAGCCAAGATAGGTCGCGCGCACGCGCCGCTATCGCCACTAGCGACACACCGGACGGCGATTTTACCTATCACGGAAGTTTTAACCCTATGGGCGAACAATCCCGTGACTGCACTCTCTTTGAAGACGACGGAAAAATGTATTTTATAAGCTCTGCGCGTGGTAATATGGATTTGCACGTGTACTTACTTGCAGAAGACTATCTTAACGTTGCTAAAAAGGTAAACGTTTTGTTTTCTAACGAAGAAAGAGAAGCGCCCGCGTTTATTAGAGATAAGGGGAAAATTTTGCTTATAACTTCTTTCTGCACGGGTTGGCGACCCAACCAAAGCACGTTTAGCGTTGCAGACAGTATGGACGGGTTGTTTGCCATAAACCAAAATATAGGCGACGAAACTACCTATTTAAGTCAGTCGGCTTTTCTTTATAAGAACGAAAATGGCGATATCGTATATTTGGGCGACCGTTGGGGCGGAACGGAATTTAGCGTTACCAAGGTGTTTGATTACGATAAGTCGGGATACTGCGCTTATAAAGTAGAGTTTGACGGGGAAAAGGCTACGCTCGTTTATTCTGACGAAGCATTCTGTTAATAAAATTTAAAGGAGAAAAGATATGGAAAACTGTTTGTTTTGTAAAATCATTGCAGGTGAAATTCCCGCAACCAAGATGTACGAAGATGAAAATATGCTTATCATTAAGGATATCGACCCCAAGGCGAAAAATCACTTCTTGTGCATACCTAAAAGTCACTTTAAGTTGCTTGCGGATATGAACGAAAAGCAAAGTGAAATGGTAAGAAAATGCTTGGTTAAAATTCCTACGCTAGAAAAAGAACTCGGTCTTACCAACGGCTACCGTTTGGTAATCAACCAAGGGGAAGATGCAGGGCAAACTGTGTTTCACTTGCACATACATATACTTTCAGGTCAAAAAATGGGTTGGACACCTGCTTAAAAAGGTGAAAAAGTTTTTATTTTAGGTTAAAAACCGTTGACAAAAGTTGGGTTAACGATTATACTATTTATGCTATAAAAAGCAATAACGAACCGCCGTAGGGCAAAGGAGGGTTGAAAGAGATGTCTATAGTAAGAGTTGGCGAAAACGAAAATATCGATAGCGCATTGAGAAGATTTAAGAGAAAATGTTCTCGTGATGGCATTATCGGCGATTTACGTAAGAAAGAACATTACGAAAAACCTTCCGTTAAGAGAAAGAAAAAGTCTGAAGCGGCAAGAAAAAGAAGTATTAAAGGCTAAAGATAAAATCTACCGAGAGTTTCGGTAGATTTTCTTTTTTTGTCGAAATTTGTCGAGTGATATAGGTGGAATATGAGCGAAGAAATAAAATCGTTAAAACAATACTGCAAAGAAGCAAAAAAGCGCTTAAAGAGTGGCTTTTGGACTAAATATAAAGAAGAACTAGCAAAAGAAATTCAACTTGCCAAAGAGTCGGGCGTTTCCGAATCAAAGGTTAAAGAATATTTTAATTATACAGTAGCTAACGGCATAAAAGAAGGCGTTAAAGATACCGAACAGAATTTTTATATTAGAGTAAAAGCCATTTTAGACGTTGACGGTGAAGTTTCTGATATTATAGGTAGGCTTACCGATCACGTTTATTTTGAAAGGCTTTCCTATGAAGAAAAACAACGCTACACTCTTTCTCTTTCCGAGCGTTATCTAAAAGCATTAGAGCGTTACAAAAAAGAAAAGGCGCTAGAATATAAGGTTTAATTTTTAATAACGCTTGCATTTTCACGCCTTTTTTAGTATTATAAAGTAGAATAAAAAATAAAAGGTGAAATTATGTTTGATAATTTTGAAAAGTTAGTAAAAACAAGACAATCTTGCAGAGAATTTAACGATAAGCCTATAGATAAGGCTCAACTTATGAAGGTGGTTGATCTTGCTCGCCTTGCGCCTTCTGCTTGTAATAGCCAACCGTGGACTATGTACTGTATTACGGATGCAGATAAGGTTAAAGAGGTTACCGACTGCTTGCAGGACCGTGGCAGAAATCCCTTTTTAACTAACGCCAAAGCATACGTTGCTATAAGTGAAAAGCAAGCCGTGTTAAAAGACTGGGTTAGCGAAAAGGTTGGCGCGCATCACTTTATTAAGTACGACGTGGGCGAACTAGTCGCTTATCTAACTCTAGGCGCAAAGGCTTTAGGTATTGAAACCTGCATAATCGGTTGGATAAACCACGATAAACTAAAAGAAACGCTTGCTATGCCGGAAAACCAAGTTTGCAACGTAGTGGTTGCGTTTGGTCATTCGGATATACCCGTTAGGGAAAAGGCAAGAAAGGCAAAAGAAGACGTTGTAAAAGAAATATAAAGAAAAACGAAGTGTGAGAAATCACACTTCGTATGCTTTTAAATCGACGTTAGAGCTAAACCCTAAACTAATAAGAAGCGCGGTGTTTACCTTGCGCATTGTAGATTCGGAAAGCGCGCCGATACGCTCTTTAAGACGGCGTTTATCTAGCGTGCGTATCTGCTCTAACAATATAACGGAATTTTTTACAAGCCCAAACTCGTTCGCAGAAAGTTCTATGTGCGTAGGCAACCTTGCCTTACCGAGTTGGCTAGTTATAGCCGCGGCAATTATCGTGGGGCTATATTTGTTGCCGGTATCGTTTTGAACGATAAGAATAGGCCTAACGCCACCTTGTTCACTGCCGACTACCGGACTTAAGTCGGCGTAATACAGTTCTCCTCTCTTAATCATTTTGGTCTCCAAAGTAGTCGGTCGTATATAATAGATTATGAATTTATAAGAAAAATAGTTAACGACCGCGCTTTTATATTGTTGACCTATAAAGGGGAAAATATACTTGAAAAACTAGTGAAAAAAAGTTTTCTATTGCATTTTTTATATCAAGGTGTTATAATTTATAAAAAACAAAAAAAGGGAAATAAAATGAACGACGTTTTTTCTATAAAAGAATATTCTTTTCCAAAAGGTTTTGAATGGGGTAGTTCCACGGCAGGGCATCAAATAGAAGGTGATAACGTTAACTCGGGGCACTGGGATAGAGAGCAAACTTTGCTTAAAGAAAATCCAAACTACGAAGTATCCGGCAAGGCTTGCAATTCTTACGAGATGTACGAAGAAGATATAAAACTTTTAAAAGAACTTGGCCACGGCGTTTACCGTATGAGTATAGAGTGGTCTAGAATAGAGCCTAACGAAGGGGAATGGAATAAAGACGCCGTTGAACATTACGTTAAACAGTTATCTAGGTTAAAGGAAGAAGGAATAAAGGTTTTTCTTACCCTTTCCCACTTTACCGTTCCCGCTTGGCTTGCTAAAAGGGGAACTTTTCAAACGCTTGAAAACGTAGATTGTTTTTTAAAGTTCGTTGAGTTTATCGTGCCTAAAATCGCGCAGTACGTTGATAGGTGGAACGTGTTGAACGAGTTTAACGGGGGCATGGCAGAAACTAATAAACGTCATAAATTCAACTGCACGATTGCGCATGCAAAGGCTTACGGAATTATAAAGAAGTATTCTAATAAACCTGTAAGTACCGCGCACGCATATATGGATTTCTTTCCCGTAAGAAGAAAGGATAAATTCGATAATGCGCTCGCAGATTATTACGACGCATTTTGTAACGAGTTTTTCTTTCACGCTATTCGCACGGGCGAGTTGGTTATGGAAGGTATAGATGGTATTTACGATAAAGAAATTAAAAACAGCCTTGACTTTTGGTCGATAAATCTATATGATCGCAAAATGCGTGACGCAAGGCGCAAGGGGATTAGGGGCAGGCGTTACGACGCCACATATACGCCTATGATAGACTATCCATTTTATCTAGACGAGTTCTATCCAGAAATTATGGTGCACGCTCTAACAAGGCTTTCTGATAAGCCGATATTTATATCTGAAAACGGTTGTTCAGCTGATGACGATAGGTTTAGAATAGTGTATATTACCGAATACTTGTCGGCTTTAAGCCAAGCGATAAAAATGGGGGCAGAAGTCGAAGGGTACTGCTACTGGTCGTTATTAGATAATTACGAGTGGAATTCGTTTAAGCCACGTTTCGGGCTTGTTAACGTGGATAGAGAAAATGGGTTTAAGCGAACGATTAAACCTAGCGGTTATTTTTTGAAAGAGATAATTCAAAACAACGGGTTTAAGCCGGAAATGCTTAAAAAGTATCTTACCGAACTACCTAAAGTAACTTATTCCCCAAATCAAGTTTAAATTAAAAGACAGGTGATTTTTTTCACCTGTCTTTTAGTTTAGTAAGGTAGAGTTTTTTTCTCGGTATTCGGTAGGTTTTACGTTCATAATAGATTTGAATACAAAATTAAATCGGCTAATAGAATTAAAGCCCGTCATATCGCAAATTGTAAGAATTTTATAGTTGGTCGTTTTTAATAGATTGCATGCGTAAGATATTTTTCTTTTAGTAATATAATCTATTAAAGTAGTGCCCGTATACGCTCGAAAAAGCGTGTTTAATCTTGGTTGAGAGTAAGAAGATAGCGCGTATATCTTTGAAAGGGGTTTATTGAAGACTTCGGGCTCGTTTAACAGTTCTAAAAAGTTGGTAAACCAGTCGGGTAAAACTTTTTCTGTAGTTTGCTCTGATGAAGATAATAAGGTGTGTAAGTAAAGTAGAAAAGTATGGGTTAAAACGCGCATGATTGCAGGTTCGTTTTTTTGTGAAAGTTCTTGCTTAGAAACTTGCGCCTTGTTTATAACGTAATTAAAATTAGCATATTCTTTTGCGTTCATTTTATAAATAATCACTTTCGTTTGGGTAGTTATTCTATCGTATAAATCGCTAGAAACTAGTGAACACAACGTGCTAAAAAGAGAAGGGGAAACGGATAAATTGAAATGCGCGCATTTTTCATTTTCGAAAGGTTGTAGCTGATGGGTGTCACCTGGGCGAACTAGCCCTAAGCACCCTTTGGTCAAGGTAAGTTTTTGTCCGTTAAAAGTGTGTACTAGTCTATTTTCGGTTATAACGAAGAACTCGAAAAAATCGTGTGAATGTTGCCTAACGGGCTTGTTTTCCCAAATATGATACCTTACGTTTTCTTTCGTTTGAGTGAAAAAATCCGGAAAGGACATCATTTTTACGGTATCGTTTTGTTTCATGCGTATTACCTTTAGATAACGTTTATTTCAATATATTATATTTTACGGGTTGTTATTTGTCAATGATAAAATGGAATAATTAAAAACAAGAATAAAATAATTAAAAACAGATAGAAAAATTCGCTTTGGCATAATATAATAAAATTAAACTAAAAGAATAATCACTTAAATAAGGAGAAACGGTTATGAAAATGCATAACGTTTGGGGGTACGGGCAGTTATTTGGATTTTCTGGGCTAGACGGGCAAAATTTTTGCATAAACGATTTCGTTGGCACGTTAACTGCTAAAAAAATCGGAATAAGGTTTGAACTGCGCGAGTGGGTTAAAGTTACTTTTCCCGTAAAGGGCAGAGTAAAATTTCATGCTATAACGGGTGACATGATTGATGCTACTACTAAAGACGGAGACGTGTTTATTACTTTTTCTAGCGCCGATACTCTTGTGGGTTACGCGCCTGTTAAGCCGATTATTACAACCGAAAAGAAATGGAAATACGTAAACCGTACGGGCGCGGAAATTTATTATAACCAAACTGACGCAGTTGCTATCGTTCTTCGTGAAGAGTCCAATGGAATGGTTCGTTTTTCAATAGGGCACTCAACGCACGCATATTCTATTGCTCGTGGTGGCGCGAAAGAAGGCATGCTGGTCGATTTGGAAATGCTAAAGAAATCTCGCTACGAGTATTTTAAGAATATGCCTAAGTGTAAGGATAAAAGGTATGAGCGATTATATTATAAGGCTCTTTCTGTTAATAAAGTTAATATTCACTCGGCAGAGGGGGATATTCCGTGTTTATGGACAACGCCGGATAGAGTTCCACATAGGCGTATGTGGCTTTGGGATTCCGTGTTCCACTCTTTTGCATTCGCTACTTATAATCAAGAAATGGCTAAAAACTGTATAAGATCCATTTTATCCAAACAACGTGCCGACGGTTTTGTTCCTGCAATGATGAATCCAAGGGGGCGAACGGAAATGACACAACCGCAAGTTATATCTTGGGGGGCTTGGGTCGTTTACCAAAAGAGCAAGGATAAAAAGTTCCTTGAAGAGATAGTGGATAAGTTGGAATCGTATTTAACGTGGGATATGAAAAATCGTGATGAAAACTCAAACGGTTTATTAGAGTGGTTTACTGAACCGCAATATTTAGAGAATAAGAGTGGGGAATCAGGGCAAGACAATTCGCCTAGATTTGACGTGGACGAGCGCGCTGACGCAATGGATTTTTCCGCATTCCAAGCAAACGACGCCGTATATCTTTCTAAAATTTATACTGAACTAGGAAACACAACGAAAGCTAACGAGTGGCTAAAGGTTTACGAACGCATCAAAAGTCAAATAAACAAGTTGCTTTGGGATGAAGTAGACGGGGTTTATTACGATCGTTTGATAGAAAGCGGTAGACTTACAAAAGTTTTAACGCCAGCTTGTTTTATTCCTATGATGGTAGGTATTCCAACAAAAGAACAAGCCGAAAAAATGGTTAAAAAACTAACTGATCCCGAACTGCTCTGGACGCCGTTTCCGATTGCAACGGTATCTAAAACCCACCCGTTATACTCTTCAGATTTTTGGCGTGGTGGCGTGTGGCTAAATATGAATTATATGATCATGAAAGGCTTGCGTAATTACGGTTACGACGATTATGCTAACGAGATAAAGCAAAAAACTTTAGAAGTAGTTAATAAATGGTATAAAAAGACGGGTAGTATCTTTGAGTTTTACGACCCAGAAGATCAACTTTCGCCTTTTGCGTGCGAAAGGATAGGAAAGCCGGTAAACCCACCCGACTGGCGAAAACACCCGCATTCGGTATGTGATTTTAACTGGTCGGCGTGCTTTACTTTGCTTTTAATACAGAACGAAAATTTTTAAGCGGAGAAGATTATGAAAACGATAAACGACAATATCGTGGTTACCCCCGAAAGTCAGGGGCTTGATTCGGAAAAAGTAGTGCAATTTTTGCAGATAGTAAAAAGGCGCAAGATCAACTTGCACTCTTTTCTGTTGGCTCGTCACGGCAAAATTCTTGCAGAAGGCTATTTTCCCCCGTTTAACAGGGGTTTTAAGCATCGTATTTATTCGTCTAGCAAAACTTTCGTTGCGTTGGCAATAGGTAAAGCTATCGGCGAAGGAAAAATACGTCTTAGCGATAAACTCGTGGATTTCTTCCCCGAATATCAGGTGGAAGAGCGCCGTAAGTGGTTAAAACAAACTACGGTTGAAGACGCGCTTAAAATGTCCGTGCCTATACTAACGGACTCTTACGCGGGTTATGACGGAAGCGACTGGGCTTGGACTTTTTTTAACCTAAACGAAGATTTAAAGCCTTCGGGTACGGTGTTTAATTATAATACTTCGGGAACGTTTATTTTGAACGTGATAATAGAAAAAACGACGGGAATGCCCTTCTTAGAGTATTTACGACCCGTCTTTGAAAGGATAGGGGTTGCCGACGATATATGGTGCGTTCAAGCGCCAGACGGGTTTTCACGTGGTGGAAGCGGGGTGGTAATCACTTTGCGAGATTTCGCTAAAGTCGGCGAACTTTTAATGCACCGTGGCGCGCATAAGGGGGAACAACTTATCCCGTTGGACTTTATGGTTAGGGCTACGAGTGTACAAATATCTAACTTGTTCGATAATAATTATACGCCTTTTATGTCTTCGGGATACGGATATCACGTTTGGATTAACGAATGCGGTTGGGGTATGTACGGCATGGGCAGTCAGTTGGCTTTCTGCTTTCCCAAAAAGGATTTGCTATTTGTTTGTCAAGGAGATACGCAGTCTTCTAACGATATATGTCCAAGCGTTTTATTCGATTTGGTTCAACAATTATTTTACGAAACTATGCAAAAGTATGCTTTACCCGAAAACCCTATGAAACACGCTTCGTTAGTTAACGCGCTTAATAATTTACAATTAAACGTAGAATACGGAAAAAAACATTCGCCGTTAGAAAAGAATATAAGCGGGGTTAAATATCTATTAAATCCAAACCCTATGGGGTGGAAGTGGTTTAGGCTTGAATTTCTTAAAGAAGAAGGCGTTTTAACGTATGAAAATGCGCGTGGCGAAAAAAGTATTAAGTTTGGGCTTGGTAAATTCGTTAAAGGGAAATTTCCAGAAACACATTATTACGATAAAGTCGTTGGTAAGCCGGCAAACAGAGAACTAAACGCGCTTTTTAGCGCTAACTGGTTAGAAGAGAAAAAGTTGCTTATTAGAAATTATATAATTGACGTTAATATGGGTAACTGTTTTATGACCTTTTCGTTTAAGGGTAACGAAGTTGGGCTTTGCTTTAACAAACAAATGGAATTTAGTTTGCAAGATTATCAAGGCTTTGGCGGCGGTTATCAAGAATAAAAATATTGATGCAATTTAAAAAGCATTCAAACCAAATCTCATTACAACGCAAACAAAAAACCTAAACCAAAAATGGTTTAGGTTTTTCGTGGCGGGCAAGTGGTGATTGTATTCTAAATTTTAATTATAAAATCTACGAGATTATAAAGCATTTTATAGAAATATATGTTATAATGTTGTTAGTGAGGTTTTTTCTGAATAATAAAAATAAAGTGTGGACTATAATATTTAGAATATTTACAATTTTACTTTTTGCTCTTATCATTGTATTGGTCTGTTATGACTTTTTTGATACAAGCAAACATTATTTAACAACGGAAGTCTTAATAGCTTTAAGTATTGCTTTTGTAATTGTTTGTATAGACTCATTTGATTCTTTTCAAATAGGGAATATTTTGAATATTAAACGAGAAAATAAAAATCTTAAAGAACAGAACGATAATTTGACTAAAATTATTTCGAATATTAATAATAATATCTATGTTAATTATGCTGAAGTAAAACAATCAACAGAAGATGATAAACAAGCAAAATTAGCAAAAGAAAATGAAGATTTTGCCAATGGAATAGATTATAAATCAATGCTTCAAGAAGAATCTAAAATATTAAATCATTATATCAACACAAATGGCTTTGAGAATGCAACAATAATTAGAGATGCGAAGTTGGATTTGCAAAATCCATTTATAAATGAAAATTTAATATTTGATTTGTATATAAAACAAGAAGACAAAGAACAATTTATTGATGTGAAAAACTTAGTTCCATCTATGTATGATTATTATTACATCCATAAACAACTATTTCTAATTTCTTATTATAATAGAATTAAAAATGCTAACGCCAAATATGTTTTTATATTAAAAGAAAGTATGACTAAAGGTGAAAATAAAATAGCCAAATTAAACAAACAAAAATTAGAAAACATGAAAGAAATATTTAAAGGCCCGATTGATAGAGGTTTAATGGTTATAACTATTTTATAAAAGATAAAAAGACACTTTTTCAAGTGTCTTTTTTAAGTCTGCTAAACCTATAACAAATTGGGCAACCACTACCTTTGTTTCTATTCGATATAGTTGCCTGCCATTCGTGCCCTTTATCACATTTCCACCATACTTTCTTATCACTACCTACAGTAAAATTTTCTGGTTTCAAGTCGCCGTTCTTTTCATAATTCCATTCTTTTGCTAAAGTTTGGTTAATGGTTGCCAAATCATTAAATCCCTTTAATACTTTTTTTCCTGAACAATATGGACAACCACGACCATTATTTCTACTATTTAT
>JAFTIK010000048.1 GCA_017456945.1 Clostridia bacterium | reverse complement strand
ACCCTAAAAATTTTCATACTTAAAATATATTCAAAAGGGGTTAAAAAAAGGACTTTTATAAATTAAAAGTCCTTTTTTCTATTAAATTTTAATGGGCGTGCGTTTTGGTCCAACCGTTGCCGTTGACGCGCTATGGATATCGAAAGAGCCGTCTATAGCCCGCCTTACGTCGTCCATAGAAACGCTTTCTAGTTTCTTTATTCTATCTTCAAAATCAAACTCTTTGTTTAAGAACAAAAGGTATCTGCCGTAAAGCAACATTTGCGACCCCGTGGATTCCCTTGAAAATATAAACGAACTTTTTAGTTGTTCTTTTCCACGCGCAAACTCTTGCTCGGTTACCCCGTCTTTTTTGAATTTATCTACCACTTCTACGATGGCTTCTACTGCCTTGTCGCGCGACTGCGTGTTCACGCCTGCGTAAATTTCTAGTATGCCGTTATCTTTATACTGCGACGGATAGGAATATACGCTATAACATAGCCCCAAGTCTTCCCTTATGCGCTGAAAAAGCCTACTACTCATACCACCGCCAAGCACGGTGTTTGCTATACTGAAAGCATCTGCAAGTTCGTCGGTTGCCGTATAGCCTTTCATTACCATACCGATATGCGATTGCTCTATGCGTTTAGAACGGAATAGATCCTTTCTTTCAGACGGCATAGAAACCACTTGTTTATCGCTTTTAATTACGGTAAATTTACTTTCAAAATATTCTTTCACGTAGTCTATAGTAGCGTCTATATCCACGTTGCCAGCAACAGATATTACCACGTTATCCGCCGTATAGTAACGGTTAAGGTAATCTTTAATCTTTTGGGCGTTAAAACTCTTTATATTTTTTATACTACCCAAAATGGTTTGACCGAGCCCGTTTTCACCGTAATAACTTTGCGCAAGTAAATCTAAACAAATGTCTTCGGGGGTATCTTCGCACATATTTATCTCTTCGATAACTACGTCTTTTTCCTTTTCTAGTTCGGTCTTTTCGTAGGTAGAATTAAAGAAAATATCAGACAAAACTTCCAAAGAATCTTTCGTGTGTTCTTTGGTGGATTTGGTGTAGTAACAAGTCATTTCTTTAGAAGTAAATGCGTTTATTTGCGCGCCTATTCTATCTATATAGTCGGATATCTCAAACGCCGTACGCTTTTCAGTACCCTTAAAGTTAACGTGTTCTATATAGTGGGAAATGCCGTTTTCTTGCTTACTTTCGTTTATACTGCCCGTTTTTACCATAACGCCACTAGAAACCGAAGTTAAGCCGTCTATTTTATTTATTACTAATCTCAAACCGTTATCAAAAGTTTTATAAATTACCATATATTTCTCCGTTAGTGAAATTTAGCCGTTTAGGTTAGCGCTAACCGTTACGGCGTTAAAGCCTGCCCCCTTTATATAATCTATAATTCTCGGCAACGCCGATAGCGTGTGCGATTTTGGGTGCATTAACACTAAATCTCCGTTTGAAAGATTTTTAGTTGCCCTTGTAAAAACTAAATTTTGGTCTTTATCTCGCCAGTCGATAGTGTCTTTCGACCACATTATAACCCTATACCCTAAATCTGTAGCCACTTCTAAAGTAGTGTAAGAAAAACTGCCAGACGGGGGCGCGAAAAGGTTGGTTTCTACGCCACACAGCGCTTTTACTATTACGCTAGTATTATAAATCTCTTGCCTATTTTCATCAGCGCTAAGTTTTTTATGGTCTTTATGAAAGTAGCCGTGATTTGCTATTTCATGCCCGCTTTCTACCATCTTTTTTAAGGTTAGTTCGTTATCGTCTGCCCAACAACCACCAACGAAAAAGGTGGCTTTTGCCCCGTATTCGTTTAAGGTATCTATAATAGAATTTACAATTTCGGTATTTTCATACACGTTAAACATTAAAGATACGTTAGGATTTTGGCGATTGCCGTTATATATTGCCGTAATATTCTTATTCCCGTAGATGGGAACAGTTTTTTCCGGCAAAAAACTTACGGCTACGACTGCCGAAAAAATAAGCACTAAAAAAAGATTTGTGATTGCCGTTATTTTTTTTGTTTGATTTGACATTTTACTTTACCCCTTTAAGCATATCTTATGCCGAAAGGGTCTAGTAAAATTACATAAAAAATATGCAAGGCGATTTGCCTTGCATATTTTCGGTTTTTTAATTAGTCGTTGATGATTTCAAGAAGTTTAAGGTCAATACCCTTTTCGCCGATCTTGATGATTTCAACCTTTACTTTGTCGCCGATATGAAGGACTTCTTCAACGTTGTTGATGCGCTTTTCGCTCATCTTGCTGATGTGGATAAGTCCATCTTTACCAGGCGCGAGTTCACAGAACGCGCCGACTTTCGGAAGAATTCTTACTACTTCGGTAATGAACATATCGCCAACTTCAGGATCTTTAGCAATAGACATAATGATTGCCTTTGCTCTTTCTGCTTGAGCAGGATCACCCGTGCATGCGATATTTACTCTGCCGTCGTCTTCAATATCAATCTTAACGCCCGTTTCTTCGATAATCTTATTGATTACCTTACCTTGCTTACCAACAACGTCGCCGATCTTTTCGGGGTCAATGTTGAAAGAAATAATTCTAGGAGCGTATTTAGAAAGTTCTGCTCTCGGTTGATCGATTACTTCAAGCATTTTGCCAAGTATGTGTTGTCTGCCAACGTTTGCTTGCGCGATTGCTTGTCTTAAAATATTTTCGTCGATACCCTTAATCTTAATATCCATTTGGACAGCCGTGATACCCTTTTCAGTACCTGCTACCTTAAAGTCCATATCGCCAAGGAAGTCTTCTAAGCCTTGGATATCGGTAAGGATAGATACTTTACCGCTTTCGGTATCTTTGATAAGACCCATTGCAATACCTGCTACGGGCGCTTTAATCGGAACGCCTGCATCCATAAGCGCTAAGGTCGAACCGCAAACGCTACCTTGAGAAGTTGAACCGTTTGAACTTAATACTTCAGATACTATTCTAATAGCGTACGGGAACACGTCTTCACTAGGAATTACCGGTTCTAAAGCACGTTCTGCAAGAGCGCCGTGACCTATTTCACGACGGCCTGGGCTTCTTAAGGGTTTTGCTTCGCCAGAAGCGTAGCCCGGCATGTTGTATTGGTGCATATATCTCTT
>JAFTIK010000047.1 GCA_017456945.1 Clostridia bacterium | reverse complement strand
GCCGAGTTCACCCGCTTCTAAAAGTTTTTTCACGAGTTTAACAGAGTTATTGTAACGGGTTTGGGAAATCACCCCGAAAAGCACACCTTTTTCTTCTGCCTTTTTAACTGCTTCTTCCGCCTTTTTCAAGTTAACGTCCATAGGTTTTTCAGTAAGAACGTTAATACCCTTTTCAAAAGCGTAGCAAGCCACTTCCGAGTGAAGATAATGTGGCAAGCAGATATGCACGGCGTCTAACCGTTCGTTGTCAATCATTTGTTTGTAGTCGTAATAGGCTTTAACCCCGTACTTTTCGGCAAAACTATCAGCCCTATCTTTTTTAACGTCGCAACACGCAACGAGAAGAGCCTTTTCGGACTGCTCGATCGATACGAAATGCATTACGGATATTCTACCGCACCCTATTACCCCAACGCGAAGTTTTTCCATTTTTAAGCCTCGATAACAGTAAGTTTATTCGTTTTCTAAAATACCTTTTTGGAAACCGTTGACTTCGCCGTTTATTTCAACGAAAGGAACGGGGGTTTCCAAATAGTTTTTCTGATAAATTTTATCTAAAGATAAGTTTTTAACCGTTGAACCTTCGTCAATTCTAAGCAACGGCATATCACGTTCTTTTTCATCACGATATACGTTGTGTACATCAAGACGGTTAATATCCAAGCCCTTTTGCACCCAAATAAGTGGAAAGCGTTTGTTTACGTCTTTGGTTGGCGCAGCCCCCCTAATATATAGGTTATCTATGGAAATATTTTCTATATACCCGCGCTCTTCAGGTCCACCGTGATACTTGGTAATACCTATCGCATACACGTAGTAACTACCAAACACGTTAGTTATTCTTATATTTCTTACGGGTTGCCCGTGTGACAAAAGTCTTACGGCGCTGTGCGAACCTTCTGCGAAAATGCCGTCGATAACGATGTCTTCTATCGGGCCGTAAGGACCGCCGTCATCAGCCGTAAGTGCTACCAAGTCGTCGTGACAAGCGCCTTGAAGATTGTTTATATATCCGTGTTTACAATTGCCCTCAACGTGAATACCATCCATATTCCATAGTTTAGGACTACCTTCGTTGTATTCAAACCTAATGTTTTGGAAGGTAAAATATTCTGCGAAAGAAATCTGCACGCCGTAGGTAACGGGGTTTTCAAAGGTAAGATTTACCATTTCAAAGTTTCTCACCCTGCAGAATTTCATACAAAATCCGATATAATTAGGACTTAACACGCTAGAGGTTTTTGCATCCCAACCGATTTCCACATTATAGTCGAAATAAGTCTTACCATGCTTATCGGGGAAATGCCCGGGGTTTGGTTCTTGCTCGTTGTGGTTCATATCCCAAATCCCACCTTCTATTCTGATATTGTTTTCCCACTTGGAAAAATCTGCGTTTTCCATCATAGCGCAGTTGCTATCTGGCATAAGGGATATTCTTGCGTATCTAGGAAGAATAAACGCTTGATTAGAGTGTATTTTTAAGGTCTTGCTTATGCAGTATTTTACTTTGGGCATAGGCAATCTAATTTCGCATTCACCACTATCTAGTAATTCTTGTATGGCTTGATAATCGTCGTGTATTCCGTCACCGTATAACATAGTTTTGCTCCTATAATTCAATCCAAGTTTCTTCGTTTAGCATACTCTTTAATATGCCGTCTCTAATCTTCATTGCTTCAAGCGTTTGTTCCCTTTCAAAAGGCAGATTACCCGTCTTGAAAAAGTTAATCATATTTTCTACCATTACGGGGAAGAAAGGCTGTTCTACCTTACAGAACACCGACTTACCATCTTTATCGGTAACGGTTGCGCTATGTGGCGCGCCACCGAATTCTTGATAGAAAATCGACGCCCTTTTGCCGTTTTCGTAATCGATTGTGAAAATGCGTTGGTCGCAGTTTTTCTGCATCTTAACCTTTTTCGCCCCAACGCCCATACACTTAACCGTAGTTTCTACGGGGTGAATAATATATTCGTCCACCGTTTTACCAGGGCCGGTTACGAAAGCCGCCTTACACTCCCCCTTAACCCCGTCGGTTTCAACGGCAAATCTCAACGCCGAAGTAGAAAAGAATTTTACACCGTTTTCATCTGCAATACGGTAAATTTCCTTTGCAGTTTCAAGGTCGGGGGCAAAAGTTTTATCTATGAAAGTAGGCTTGCCGAACGGGAAAACCCTTTTAGCGTATTCCAAGTGTTTTTCGGGGTTAGACGGTGCTAAAATTACGATATAGTCTGCTTTTTCGCATAGTTCTTCAATACTAGCGCATTGAGTAACTTGTTTTTCCTTACACCACTCGGCAGTCGTTTTACCATCTACTTCAGAAACGTCCTTTTCTGCCCAAGCGTATTTTACTTGAAAATCTTCGCCGAGTTTTTCGCAAGCCGTTTTCATCCAGTTAGGATAATTGTTTGCGTGCCACTCGCTAATATAGTAATCAACAAAGCCTATCGTTTTCATAGCAATATTTCCTTAAAATTATAATTGAATTTCCTTTTTAATTTCAGCCGATTGATACAAAACGTCTAAAAGTTTTGCGCTTTCCAAAACGGCTTCAATGTGGTTTTTAGCCTTTACGCCAGAATCTATAGATTCAAAGAAAGCTCTATCTTCTTTTTCGTACATATTCGGAATTTCGTATTCGGGCGCAATCTTGTTAAGTTCGCTATCGAAGAACTCGAACAAACCACCGTAAGTAAGTCTTGCGCCACCCTTGTCGCCAAGGAAGTCCACGAACATTTCGGGCTTATCTACGTTCTGCGCCCAAGCGCCGTTAAAGGATATGCTTGCTTTATCCGTTCTAATGTAACCGGAAATCATATCTTCAACGTCGTTAGTTCCGTTTTCTTTATCAGAAGTATCTTCAGCCCACATGCCACGATAACGGTATGCCTTCATATCTTTAGCCATTTCCGAATAAGCGTCACAACTAACCGTTTTAATTTTAGCGCCACCGAGAATATACAAAATCAAATCTAAGAAATGAACGCCCCAGTCAATCAATACGCCACCACCGGATTGTTCTTTAGTGGTAAACGCCCCGCCAAGCCCGGGGATACTTCTGTAACTTCTAAACGAACAATAAACGTGATAGATGTTGCCGAACTTTCCTTCCCTAGCCATTTCTTCAAGCATTTCAACAGACTTATTGAAACGATTGCAAACGCCGATATTCAAAATCTTGCCTGCTTTTTCGGCTTCTTTTGCCATTTCTAGCGAAAGTTCGTAGTTGACCGTTATGGGTTTTTCCACGAAAACGTGCTTGCCTGCTTTAATCGCTTCTATCGCGATAGTGTAGTGAGCGTAGTTCGGCGTTAACACGAATACGCTATCAACTTCTTTATCGGCAAGTATTTGTTTGTAATCGGAAATAACGTTTTCGATTTTGGGGTGTTCGTCCTTTGCCTTTTGGGCTTTATCTATCAAAAGGTCGCAAGCGTATTTTACTCTTACGTCTTCAATCTTATCTAACGCGGGGAAATGCGATCTCATTGCAATTCTACCGCAACCTATAACTCCTATAACGTGCATATGGAACTCCTTTATAAAAACATTTTTTTAATTATACCATAATAACAATAGTTATTACAATGTTATTATTTTTTGAATAACTTGTTATTTGTTTAGAAATTGTCCTTTTTTGTTGGTAATATTTCAAATGCTAACAAAAAACGCCCGTATCAAACGAGCGTATAATTTTTTGCTAATTCAACTTATCTTTAAGCAGTTGGAATATTTTATATAACGGAAAGAACAACACGGTTACCGAAACTGCCGTACAAATTACTTGTGGTATCATAAAAGTTAAGGACGCCGTAAAGTATAATCTAGTAGCCTTTGCCCCGTAACCGTACCAAAGCGGTGTTAAAATATTATCGGTTATGGTGAATATAGCCGTGCAAACGCAAGCGATAACCACGATTAATGGCAAGAACGCGCCCACCCGTTTTATAACCTTTCCTAGCAAGCCGAAACATGCGACTAAAAAATTAAAATAAACCATATAAAGTATCAGAACTAGGGGGTAAAACCCAAAAACTAACTGCCTTAAAATGGAAAACACGGTTGCCGAAAGCATGCCCCTTTTCCACCCCATAGCAAACGAATATGATACCAAAAGCACGGTAACTAATTCCACCCCCGGCACGAAAGAAAGGGCAAACTGCACCGCTATAAGTAGCGCCGAAAAAACGGCTATGAAAGCGCATTCTTTCGCGCTGTTTTTTAATATTCCGCCTTGACCTTTCATTTTACATCCAAGCCGTATATGCCCAAATATAAAGTTCGCCTTCTTTTACCACTAAAGAACTTGCGCCGAGCGACGCTTGCCCGTAGGTTTTGCCGTCGTATGTGACAGAACCGAACTCTGTGGTAGAAAACTCCGTGTCCGAAGTATATAACATCCAACTATACCCGTTTACCTCAGACTTGCCGTTTATGCTAGTTATATAAGCGCCGTAGCCACTATCTTTATATTCAAACTCTATTTGATTATCTTCTTTAAGTTTGGTTAAAGCCGACAATGCCGACGCTTCGCCTTTGGTTTTTATAACCTTCATTACCACCATGTTTTCGGTAACGCTTTCTAGGGTTACCTTTTCGGTCGTTCCACTCGGCTTACAGCCCGTAAACGCGCAGAGCGCAAGCGTAAGCGACAAAAGTAAAGTTGCTACTAAATAAAATTTGCGTTTCATTTTACGCCTCCTAAAAAAATTTTTTATTTTTCCGAAGGAATAAAAAGCACGCAAAAATAGCCGTAAAAACGGTAAAACGTAAACTTCCGCATCCCCTCGGTTTTTACCTTTCTAAAACGCACGGCAGGTCTACCGACTTACAACGCCTTGCTAATTAAAGCGCCTTTATCCTTCCCGTTTTCACAGTGAATAAAGGTAAAGCGTTCTTACGGTTGCGGGGGCAGTGGGGTAAAAATCTCTCTTCCCTATTAAACGGCTACTTTTAGCCGTACCGCGCGTTCGTATTAAGTTTTTTTGATATTACACTTTATAAAAAGTATTTCAATAATTTTCAGTTATTAAGTTTTCTTGTAGTAAATCTTCTATCTTTCCAAAATTTTCCACGTCAACGCCCTTTTGCACCCACAAGAAATTATATCTACCCTGCGTGAACACCGTCGCCGTATAACTTTTTAGCCATAAATTTCTCCATTTAACTAATACAAAAACCCTTGTATAAACATTTGGGTAAAGCACGCAGACCAGTTAAAGTCGATTATAGCGTGAACGTGCTTTCTCCAGTCGGGCGGGGTTGTAGGCTTGCCTT
>JAFTIK010000046.1 GCA_017456945.1 Clostridia bacterium | reverse complement strand
TGAACGCCATTTTTTTTGCTATTATCGCCCTTTCTCTTATTTACTGCATTATTTTTTGCCCACAAAACGCCCTGCCCGCCATGCTTAACGGCGCAAATAAAAGCATAACTCTTATTTTTACTCTTGCAAGCGTTTACGCCGTGTGGATGGGGGTTTACAATTTGTTGGATAAATCGGGTGTTACCGATATTTTGGCAAGGTTTATGCAAAAACCCATAGAAAAGTTTTTTAAAACAAAAAACAAAAATACTGCAAAAATAATTTCGCTTAACCTTTGCGCTAATCTTTTGGGGCTTGGCGGGGTTGCAACTCCGCTTGGGATTACCGCATGCGCTAATTTAGAAAAAGAAAATAATCTAAATAGCGCTTGTCTTTTGGTTATAATCAGCTCTACATCCATTCAACTTTTGCCAACTTCGGTTATATCTTTGCTTTCTTCTTACGGCTCTTTAACGGCCGAAAAAATCATTCTACCCTGCCTTATTTGCACGATTTTTTCTACTACGTGCGGTGTTTTTTTGCACCTTTTAACAAATAAAATAAAAAGAGTTTATAAAAGAAAATGAATATTTCGGTATACGTTTTGCCCGTTTTTATATTATTTGCCTTTTTGTGTGCCTTTTTTAAAAAAGTAGACGTATACAACTCTTTTATAACTGGCGTTAATAGCGCTATAGAGTTACTTTTATCTATTTTTCCATATATTTTAGCCGTAATGGTGGCAAGCGAACTATTTGAAAAAAGCGGGCTTTCGGATTTGGTTGTTAAAACACTTAAACCGCTTTTTGATTTCTTGGGCGTACCAAGCGAACTTACAAAACTTATTCTGTTTAAACCGCTTTCGGGTAGCGGTGCGCTTGCCATGCTTACCGAAATATACCAAACTTACGGAACGGAAAGTTATATATCTAAATGCGCGTCTTGCATATTTTCTTCTTCAGAAACGGTATTTTACGTTGGCGCGATATATTTTTCTAAATGCAAAAGCAAACAAATTCCCTCCGCTATAGCAATAAGTTTAATATCTTCCTTTTTATCTTGTATTTTCGCCTGCCTAATTTGCAAACTGTTTTAAACCCCACTTTTTTGTTTGCGCCTATAACGTTTTCCACGTAAGAGTAAACTAAAATAATTAACTTTCATGTACTAAGCATGCCGTTGTCAATTTTACTTTCATGTACTAAGCACGCCACCGGTATTTGAATAGCATAAACAGATGGTTAATAAGCATTTTTACACCTAACGCTTTTGTATTTTATTTTTTTAATAAATAATAAACACTATTTATTTCATTATCTTTATTAATGCCTACTTTTAATAATATTTTTGACCATTTTGCATAAAAAAGCGCCATATAGCGCGATTAAGTGCTATTTTAGTAAGATAAATCGGCGTAAAAGACTTTTGGCTTTAGCGGAGCAATCGAAATTTTGCAAAGCAAAAACTTAAAAAAAGGCGGATTAAGCGCAAGACTTTAAATAAATAAAAAAAGAGAGAGCAAATCGGTTTGTAGCCGAAAAGTTCTCTCTTTTTAATTAGTTTAATAACATGATAGCAATTAAGGGTAATTTAATTTTATTGTTATTATCCGTTAACGCTTTCGTATTGACTGTAATATATTTTACTGTATAAGCCGTTTTGGGCAAGCAAACTTTCGTGAGTGCCCTGCTGGACTATATCGCCGTTATCTACAACCAAAATCACGTCTGCATTGACTATAGTAGAAAGTCTGTGCGCGATAACAAAACTAGTTCTGCCTTGCATGAGTTCATCCATGCTTTTTTGAATTAAAAGTTCCGTTCTGGTATCTACGTTAGAAGTCGCTTCATCTAAAATGAGCATTTTTCTATCTGCCAAATATGCGCGGGCTATCGTTAAAAGTTGCTTTTGCCCGCCAGAAATATTAGTGGTTTCTTCGTTGATAACCGTGTTATAGCCCGACTTTAGGCTTATAATATAGTCGTGCACGTGCGCTTTTTTGCAAGCGGATATAATTTCTTCGTCAGTAGCGTTTTCTTTGCCTATTGCAACGTTTTCTTTTATAGTTCCGCCAAACAACCAAGTATCTTGCAATACCATTGCGAAATTTTCGCGCAGAGCCTTGCGCGTGTATAAAGAAATATCTTTACCGCCGATTTCTATTTTACCGCCTTGAATTTCATAAAAGCGCATAAGTAAATTGACTATGGTGGTTTTTCCCGCGCCGGTTGCGCCTACTATTGCGACCTTTTGCCCCGCTTTTGCGTTAAAGGACAGATCTTTTATAAGGGGTTTTTTCTCGTCGTAAGAAAAACGCACGTTTTTAAAAGATACTTCGCAGTTATTATTAAGGTTAAAATTATCTTCACCGCTTTCTGTCATTTCTTCGCCGTCTAAAAGTTCGTAAACCCTACGGGCTGAAGCAACTGTGTTTTGAATTTGACTAATACCAACCGAAATGCTTTCAAGCGGACCTGCAAACATTTGCGCATACAGCACCAAAGTAACAACCGTTCCCACACTTAAAGCGCCGTTAATCGACATATAGCCACCTATTACGCAAATTAGAATATAGGCAATAGCGTTTGTAAAAACTATAAGAGGGTTAACCGTTTTAGAAAAGATTTCTGCCGTTTTTAACTCTTTTGCATATCTATCGCAAAGTTTTGAATATTTGCTGGCGCGCTCTTCTTCTAAACCAAAGCATTTAACGGTATCAACGCCGGTAAAGTCCTCTTCGGTTAAAGAATACAACTCGCCCGCAGTAGCCCTTGACTTGTTATAAAGTTTTTCCGACCTTGCAGAAAGTAAAGTGGCAAGACCCACGGAAAATGGAACAACGCACACGATTATCGCAGCAAGAGATGGATTCATAATAAAAATAATAACCGAAATACCTATTAGTTTAACGAATCCGTCTATAATAGTGTAAAT
>JAFTIK010000008.1 GCA_017456945.1 Clostridia bacterium | reverse complement strand
GGCTTCCCAACATCAACCCACTACGGCGCGACAGCCGACGGTTTGCTTTTGGGTTACAGAGCAGGCGCTAAACATCTTTCCGCAGAGACTTTACAATATCACCCCACGGGCGTTGCAGAACCCACTCAAATTTTCGGCGCTCTCGTTACCGAAAAAGTTCGTTCGCTTGGCGCTCAACTCGTAAATAAAGACGGCGAAGCTTTCGTTTACTCTTTAGAAACTCGTGACGTTACTGCATCTTCTATCATTAGAGAATGTAATAAGCGTGATAACGGTATTAAGACGACGGACGGGCAAGGCGTATGGCTTGATACACCTATGATCGATATGATCGGTGGTGAAGGCACTATTGAAAAACGTATTCCCGCAATGCTCCGTATGTTCGGCAAATACGGTATCGATATTAGAAAAGATCCTATTTTGGTATATCCAACTCTTCACTATCAAAACGGTGGTTTAGATATCAGCGCAGACGGTATGAGTACTACGGTAGAAAACTTGTTCGTTGCTGGCGAAGCCGTTGGGGGAATCCACGGTAGAAACCGTCTTATGGGTAACTCGCTCTTAGATATTATCGTATTTGGTAGAAACGCAGGTAAGAGCGCAGGTGAAAAGTGCAAGTCGGTTGAAGTTAAAGAACTCACCTTAGATCACGTTAAGGCGTTCAAGAAGGAACTTGAAGATGCTGGGCTTAACCCCACGAAACTCTCTCCACAACTTCTTCCTAACTACACCAAACAACCAAACGTTTAATTATATAATGTTTATATGCCCGCCGATTTCTCGGCGGGCAATGATACGTAGAGATATAAGGGAATTGATGAAATAAATTTCAAAAATTTAAGGAGTTATCATGGAAAAAGAAAAACAAGGGAAAAAGAGCCTTAAGTGGCTTTGGATTACCATTGCGCTCGTTGTGGTTGCAGGTATCGGTGTTTGGTGTGGTATTAATGCTGCAAAAGCTGAAACCGTAAGCAAATTTTATAGTCTTCCTGCTCTTTTAACAGGTATATTTATCGTAACTGCATTAGGTTATATGCTTGGTAGAATTAGTATAAAGGGTGTATCTTTAGGTACTGCCGGCGTATTCTTGGTTGCAATACTTTTTGGTTTCGTTTGCACTCAAATTCCTGCAAGCGTTCCCGTACTTGGTGGTCTTCGTTTAGACAAAACTTCACCGATATTGCCTTATTATAAAAAGGTAATCCAAAACGTAGGTTTAGTATTGTTCGTAGGTTCTGTTGGTTTTATTGCTGGTCCTAAATTCTTTAGAGATTTAGCAAAGAACTTCAAAACCTATATTCTTATGGGCGTAGTAATTATTCTTGCAGGTACTGCTGTTGCAGTTGGCTTTGCTCTTATCCCAGGAATCGGCGCACCATTCTCTGCAGGTATTTTATCTGGCGCGCTCACTTCAACCCCCGGTTATTCGGCAGCGTTAGAAGTTGCAGGTAGCGCGCAAGGTTTGGTTACGCTTGGGCACGCGATAGCGTATCCTTTCGGCGTTATCGGCGTTGTTTTATTCGTTCAACTTATGCCTAAATTCTTAAAGGCAGATATGAATAGAGAAAGAGAACTCTTAAAGCCAGACGTTCTCGCTGCAACCGAAAAGAAAGAAGAAAGAAAACTTTTCAAGTGTGATGATTTCGGTCTTATGCCTTTGGCTCTCGCTATCGTTGCAGGTCTTATCGTTGGCGCTATTAAAATTCCACTTTCAGGTAAAGGTTACGACGGCGCATGTTTCTCGCTCGGTACTACGGGTGGCGTGCTTATTATGTGTTTGGTATTCGGCCACTTTGGCAGAATCGGCAAACTCTCTTTAGAAGTTCCCGCTCATAGCGCAAAAGTTCTTCGTGAACTCGGTCTTATGCTCTTCCTTATCGGCGCTGGTGTTGATGGTGGCGTATCGCTCGTTTCCGAAGTTTCTAATGCAAGTAGTGGTGGAATGATCGTAGTTTGGGGCTTACTAGGCGGTATCGTAATGACGCTTACGCCTATGATAGTAGGTTTCTTCCTTGGTGGAAAGTTGTTGAAGTTGCCACTTTTGAACAACCTTGGCTCAATTACGGGTGGTATGACTTCTACGCCCGCTCTCGGAACTTTAATTAACACGGCTGAAACTGAAGACGTAGCAGGTGCTTACGCTTCTACCTATCCTATCGCGCTCGTTCTTATCGTTCTTGCTTGTAACTTAATGATAGGCTTGATAGGCTAATTTGTATAAAAATAAAAAACCGCAAAAATACTTTGCGGTTTTTTCTATTTTTCAAAGTTTATCGCTATGTTTTTTCTTGACAATAAACATTTAAAGTATTAAAATCTATAAGGTTTTAAAAGTAATCAAAAGGAGAAAGTTTATGGCAGTACTTTTCAGTTTGTCAATAGCCTTATTCGCAGGGTTAATGTTGTCCCGTTTAGCAAAACTCGTTCAACTTCCTGCAGTAACGGCGTATCTCGTAGCAGGGGTTATAATAGGGCCGTTCTGTTTGGGGCTTTTTAACGTTCAAGGGTTAGGCTTTACGGCTAGCGACATCAATAATAAGAGTTTCTCGCTTATTTCCGATATTGCGCTCGGTTTTATCGCGTTTTCTATCGGTAACGAGTTTAGGCTTTCCCAACTCAAAACGATAGGTAAGTCGGCAACTATAATCGGTATTTTACAAGCGGTAATAACTACAATTTTCGTAGATTTCGCGCTCATTGCCTTGCATTTTATTATGCCCGATAAACTCTCGTTAGAAGTTGCTATTATTCTCGGCGCAGTAGCAAGCGCAACGGCGCCTGCCGCAACCCTTATGGTAGTTCGTCAATATAAGGCGAAAGGTCCTGTTACCGACACGCTTTTACCCGTAGTCGCTTTAGACGACGCTGTGGGGTTGGTGCTTTTCTCGGTTTCGTTCGGCGTTGCAAAAGGCATTATGTCGGGCACGGTAAACGTTCTCTCTATCGTAGTTGAGCCACTTGTCGAAGTAATTATTTCTATCGGGCTTGGCGCAGGTATGGGCTACTTGTTCACCTTCTTTGAAAGATTTTTCCACTCGCGTTCTAAACGTCTTTCAATGTCGGTTGCTTTCGTGCTTTTAACCGTGGCGGTATCAATGCTTAAATTTGACGTTCTCGGTATTCATATTGCGTTCTCACCCTTACTTTCTTGTATGATGCTCGGTACTATCTTCTGTAATATCTGTGACTTCTCTGAAGAACTTATGGATAGGCTAGACCGTTGGACTGCTCCTATATTTATTCTCTTCTTCGTTCTTTCGGGCGCAGAACTCGATTTAACGGTATTCACCGATATTATGATAGTTCTTATAGGCGTAGTTTATATAGTATTCCGTTGCCTTGGCAAATATTTCGGTGCAAACTGGTCGTCAAAAATGGCTAAAGCGCCTGCAAACGTAACCAAGTATTTAGGCATAACCCTTTTCCCACAAGCAGGTGTTGCGCTCGGTATGGCTATAAAGGTTATGGAATATTGTAACGTTTATGCAACTACTAATCCACAAATAGCGCAAGCGGGCATTATAGTTCAAAACATAATTTTGTTTTCCGTTCTTATCTACGAACTCGTCGGTCCGTTCCTTACTAAAATTGCTCTTACTAAAGCAGGTGAAGTTGACCCCGAAGGCAAGGTTAGCGCAAGAAAGAAAGATGAAAAACTCGTTCAAGAAGATCAAACGAAATCCGCTTAAAACAACAAGCCCCGACCACACGGTCGGGGCTTATTATATATTAACGTTTATAAAAGGTTTTCGTCGTAAACTGCGCGAGCGCCACCAACGAATTTTGGGCGAACTCTTGCAGAAGTTAAGTGCGCTTCGCCGATTTGTTTAACAGAAAGTCTTACGGGAACGGCTACGCGTTTTAAGTGCATACCTATAAAAGTGTCGCCTATATCTAAACCTGCGTCTGCTTTAATTTCTTCTATAACAACGGGCTCAGTAAAAGAATTATACGCAACGGTGGCAAGGCTACCGCCCGCTTTCTTTTGGGGAATAGCGTTAACGCGTTCTGCAAAAGGAACGGCTTGTCTTTCGGTAACGATTGCGCGATTAAGGTGTTCGCAACATTGAACGGCAAGGTAAATACCCTTTTCTTTTAACACCGAATAAATCCCGTCGAAAATCTTGTCTGCGGTATCGGGGTCAGAGTTAGTGCCTATTTTGCTACCAACTACTTCGCTAGTAGAGCAACCGACCACTAAAATATCGCCTTTTTTAAGTTTTGCTATTTCAATAAGTTCTTTAACTGCTTCAGAACATTGTGTTTTAATATCCATATATATAAATCTCCTTACCAAAACATTTTAACATTTAAGGCTTAAAAAAGCAAATATTTTGTGTGTTTTTCATCATTTGAACTACAATATATATTAAGGTAAAAGGGCGCGCAAAACTTCTTAAAAAAAATTTAAAAAAATCTGAAAATTTCTTTGTTTTTTGCTTGACTTAAAAAAGGATAAATGGTAATATAAATAAGCTATCGCCTTTTGATAGCAATAATTTTGTGGTGTAAAAACCACGCTTGACCGTAGTCAGGCCACCGTAGATTGACAACTGCATAGAAAGAAGAGAGAGATATAGTCAAAAGATATATCAATCGAGAAAGACTTAAAATTAGTACATTAAGGCAAAAGAGCAAAAAGACTAAATATTTTAACGAAAAGGTTAATACGAATAAAAGCGTAGGAAACGATTCACTAAAAGAGAGTAGTCGAGTATAGTCAAGGAAAAGAATGTAAGCAATTCGACGGATTGCATTTATGCAACCAAAAAAGATCAAGCTACAAAGAGCATACAGGAGGATGCCTTGGTACATGGCGCCGAAGAAGGACGTGACAAGCTGCGAAAAGCTACGGGGAGTCGCAAATAGACCGTGATCCGTAGATATCCGAATGAGGGAACTCACCATAAG